>CAIJJH010000054.1 GCA_903820955.1 uncultured Micrococcales bacterium | reverse complement strand
TGTCAGCCGGCGTTCAAAAAACCTAAATTTACTTTTTAGCGGTTACTACCACTCCGAGAACCTTGTGGAGTTCTTTGGCTTCGGTCTCGTTTACCGATACAACTAGACGACCTCCGCCTTCTAGTGGAACTCGAAGAACAATGATTCCGCGTGGTTCGCGTTCTGCTTCCATTGGACCGTCTCCGGTGCGTGGCTTCATAGCTGCCATGTGTAACTAGTCTCCTTGATGCGCGTGGGCGTTTGCGCCCGTCTAGTCCATTATCCCACGCAAAAAAGGGCCAAAAAAGCCCGAGACAAAGAAAAGGCATAACGGCTTGATAACGCAGGTTTACGGAGGGGTGAAGTCTGGTTCGGCATACATCCAACAAGTTGCGACCCAAAACACCTGGCTGAGCACGAAAACCACCAAAATCGCCCAACGCCAGCGCGGGGAAGCCTTCGAGGCGAGTGCGGCAGCCAGACCAAAAACCGGTAGCAAAAGCCGCCAGGAGCTCGACTGCGGGTAAAACGTAGCGAATAGGTAAAGCAGGTAGGAGCCTGAGAAAACGGCGAGCACCCCAATTGCTCGCACCGATTTTGCAAAGAACAGGTAACCCAGGTTGCCGACCAGAATTACAAAAATCAGGACGCCGACAAATCCCCCGAAGAAGTTCTGAAACGCGACGATGAATCCAGAGAACGGCGTGAACTGATCATCGGCAACATAGCCGGCCCGCCAGGCCAGCTCGGTGGCCAAATAGGCATCTGAACGCCCGGTCGCCAAACCAGCGATCCAAGGCCAGGCAAGACCGAGCAAAAGCGACCAAACGCCCAACGCAACAAGTTTCGCCGCCTCTGGGAGTAGAAACTCTTCACGATTTCGAACTAGCCAACGCTGAACCAATACGATCGCAAAAAACAGCGCAAAGGCCAGAACGCCTGGGCGGCTGAAGCCGACAACCACCAGCGCAAGAGAAGTTACCCAATAGCGCTTTTGCAGAAAACTGTAGAGAACGAGCGCGATGCCTAAAAGACTCAATGACTCGGCGTAACCGGTTTGCAAAACAGGGCTCGCCGCCCAGGTCAGCACGAAAGCCAGAGCCCAGTTGGCCTTAGCGCCATCCCCCAAAACCTTCAGGAACAAGCGGTGAGCGACCAGCGCAAATAGCAAAGCGAACACGGTCGCCAAGATTGGAGCGCCAAACTTCCAGGGCAGAAATGTTGCTTTGACTAGATACGGAAACAGCGGGAGAAAGGCCCAGGCATTTTGCCCAACGTGTCCGCTCGAATCAACCGGCAAGACCGTAGGATAGCCATCCTTGACAATCCGCCCGTACCACTCGACGTCCCAGATGTTTAGAAACGAGAAATAGTCGGGGTGAGCGCCTGTCCAGTAGTTTGCACCCTGCAGGTAGGCGGCAACCAAAAGGATTAGCCCAGAAACGAGCCTTGAGGCCAAAAAGATGGCGAGTGGCCAGAGCCACCAGCGACTGTTTAGGCGCTCAACCATTTGTGCAGCGCGTCGAAAGCCGAGGTGATCTGAGTCAGCGGAACATTTTCGTCGTCCGCGTGCGCCTTGTTTGGGTCGCCGGGGCCAAAGTTCACCGCGGGAATTCCAAGAGCGCTAAAGCGAGCAACGTCCGTCCAGCCATATTTCGGCTTTGGCGTCGAACCGGTGGCAACCACGAACGCGGCAGCCTCAGGCAGATCCAAACCCGGACGAGCGCCAGCGGCCGAGTCCTTGAGCTCCAGCTCGTAACCCGAGAAGAACTCCTGCAGGTATTCGAAAGCCGCAGCCTCGCTCTTCGAAGGAGCAAAGCGGTAGTTCACGGTGACCACGGTTTCGTCTGGAATCACGTTGCTAGCAATGCCGCCGCTAATCAAAACGGCGTTCAAGCTCTCGCGGTAAACCAGGCCGTCAACCTCAACCTCGTCTGGAACATTTGCATGCAGCATCGCCAAAACTTCGCCGGCCTTGTGAACGGCATTCTCGCCCATCCACGGCCTTGCCGAGTGAGCCTTTACGCCACGAGTTCGAACCTCGACGCGCATGGTGCCGTTGCAACCACCCTCAACCTGCGAAGACGAAGGCTCACACAAAACCGCAAACGATGCCTCCAAAAGCTCCGGACGATTGCGCGAGATTCGGCCGAGACCATTCAGCGAAGCCTCGACCTCTTCGTGGTCGTAGAACACCCAGGTGACATCGACGTTCGGCGAATCAAGTTCAACGGCAAGCTTTAGCTGCACGGCCACTCCGGCCTTCATGTCAACGGTTCCGCGACCCCAGAGAACTTCAACACCATCGACGGTGCGACGCGAAACGGGGAGGTTATCGGCGACTGGCACGGTGTCAATGTGTCCGGCGATCACAACTCGGCGAGCGCGTCCGAGGTTGGTGCGAGCAACGATTGCATCGCCATCGCGAATCACCTCGAGGTGTGCAGCACCAAGCAAAACGGACTCGATGGCATCGGCCAAAGCCTTCTCGTTACCCGAGACAGACTCGATGTTGCAAATGGCCTCGGTGAGCTCGATTACGCCAAGTGAAGTATCTAAAGACATGCTTTCAAACCTACTCTGTTAACCTATTCAGGTGACTGACGACAACATCATCAAAGGCAAGGCCTGGGGCCACGGTTTAGCGACCGTTGCAGCCGACGGCAGCACGCTCGACGTTTGGTACCCAAACCCCCAACTCGGCGCCGCCCCTAAGACCGATGCTCTATGGGTTGTGCCAAAGGAGTTCGACGCCCTTTCGGGCCCAGACAAGCGTCGCAACGTCACTCTCACGGTGGTTCACACCGAGATCGACCTAGAGCTCCCGGTCACCTCGACCGCAGATGCCTACCTGCGCCTGCAACTTCTCAGCCACCTGATGGTCACCCCAAACTCGATCAACCTCGACGACCTGCTACCTAACCTGCCGATTGTCGCCTTCACCAGCGCCGGCCCGGTAGCACTCGAAGAACTCGACAGCCTCAGACCGCAGCTACAGCGCTCAGGAATCACGATTCATGCCATCGACAAGTTCCCGCGCCTACTCGACTACGTAACCCCTAAGAAGGTTCGCATCGCCGACGCCAGCCGCGTTCGCCTAGGCGCTCACGTAGCCCCTGGCACAACCGTCATGCACGAGGGCTTCATCAACTTCAATGCCGGCACCCTCGGCACCGCAATGGTCGAAGGCCGAATCTCTCAGGGCGTGATCGTGGGCGAAGGCTCAGACATCGGTG
>CAIJJH010000053.1 GCA_903820955.1 uncultured Micrococcales bacterium | reverse complement strand
GGCACCTAAGACCGCTCGCCCGAGCAGGTCACCGGTGGGTGAGGCTTCGTCGATCCAGTGGCTCCAGCCGTCCACGAGTTCGCGACCCCACTCTTCGGTGAGAAAGCGGTTGATTCGCTTCACGGTTTCGAGGGGCATTCGGCCGAGCGAGTTGCCGTCGAGGTAGCAGAGGTCGGGGTCGTTGATCTGAAATAGCGACTTGTATTTGGCCAGCGGGTCTGCGGCGTCGAGGGCCAGTGCATCCTCGCGAGTTGGCGTTACCAAGCTAAGCCTTTCGTCATTGAATCGCTTCAACACTACTCCTCGCGGGTATTCTTGAAACGTTTAGGAAGGGCATCATGCGCAAGATTCTGGCAATCGCCGCTTTGACGCTTCTGCTCGCCGGATGCGCGAGCAAGCCGGCAGCGAAACCACTCAACATCGTGAAGGGCATCACCATTGCCACCGGTGGTCTAACCGTGGGCCAGTGCCTGACCAAGGAGGCTGCCACCGGCGCGGTTGGGCTCGCTCAGGCAACCGATTGCGCGAAGCCACACTTCGGTGAGGTGATGTCGGCTGGCAAGATTCGAACCGCTGGCGACAAGTTTGACGAAGCCAAAATCGCTGAGCTCTCAAACAACTTTTGCATCAAGTCTTTCGAAACCTTCGCCGGCCTGCGCTACGACAAGTCGAGACTGCAGATGTTCCCGCTGGTGCCTTCGTCGAAGTCTTGGTTAAACGCTGACCGAATCGTCACCTGCATCGTCTATGACCAAAACCAGCTCACGACCGGTTCGCTAAAGGGCGCTAACCGCTAGTCGAGCATCTGGGTGGCAGCCAGCTCCTTGTAGAGCGGGGTGCTCTTGAGTAGTTGCTTGTGGGTTCCGGTGCCAACAATCTTGCCGTTCTGCAGAACAATGATCTGATCGCTGTCGATAACGGTCGAAAGCCTGTGAGCGATAACCACCATGGTGCGGTTCTTTGCCACTGCATCGATTGCCTCGCGCATTCGTTGCTCGTTCAAGCCGTCGAGGCTCGAGGTCGACTCGTCGAGTAGCAGAATCGGGGGAGCAGCCAGTAGCGCTCTGGCAATGGCTAAGCGCTGACGCTCGCCGCCCGAGAGCATGATGCCCTGCTCGCCCACTTCGGCGTTGAGCCCGCTCTTGTGGCGCTTCAGAACTTCGGTGAGGTTCACCTCGGCCAGCACCGCCTTTAGCTGCTTGTCTGTCGCATCTGGTGAACCAATCAAAAGGTTCTCGCGAATCGAACCGGCGAGTACCGGGGCGTCCTGCTCCACATAACCAATCTGTTCGCGAAGCGCGTCTCGGCTCATCGAGTGAACCGTTTGGCCGTCGAGCAGAATTTCGCCCGAGGTGGGCTCGTAGAACCGCTCGATCAGCGAGAAAGTCGTGGACTTACCAGAACCGCTCGGGCCGACAATGGCAACACGGGTGCCGCGCTCAATCTTGAACGAGACCCCTTGCAAGACCTCTTGAGACTTCTCGCCGCCCTGTTCGGCGTATGAGAACTTGACCTTCCTAAACTCGATAGCGGTCTTGTTCGAAGCCTTGCGAACTTTCGCGTCGGTGCGCTCAGCATCGGTCTCCTCGAGTGGGAGGTCCAAGATTTCCTGAATTCGAGCCAGGGCACCCAGAGCGCTCTGCACGCTCGAGTATGCGCCGAAGGCCTGGCCGACTGGGCGAATCATCAGGAACATCAGCAAGATGAACGTGATCAGCGAGGCTACATCGGTTGTTCCGGCGGCTACTCGGTAGCCACCAACACCGAGGACGACCATGAAAGCAGCGTTCGCAGCCAGACCACCGATCGGTGTGACATAGGCATTCAGTTTGGAGATACGAACACCCTGAACGTAGGCCTGAGTTGCGTCGCCAACAATCGCTTCGGTTTCGCGAATCTCTGCGCGTGCGGCACGAATGGTTCGAACCGCACCGAGAGCGCGCTCTACCGAGGCGGCCATGTCGCCAACTCGGCTCTGAGCCTTGGTGGTCGCGCTGCGAATGCGTCTGGCGGTGAAACCGATTGAAGCAACCGCAACCGAAATCATCAGCAGGGTGAGTCCGAGAAGCAGTGGGTCGATGATCGCCATGGCAATAACCGAGCCGGCGAAGATGATCACGCCACCGGCCGCGTCGATGAGCCCTTGGGTTAGAGCAGCGCGAAGCAGCGTGGTGTCTGAGCCGACTCGCGAAACGAGGTCACCCGTGCGGCGTAGGTCGTACTCCTTGATCGGAAGGCGCAGTAGTCGGTGGGCAAGTTTCTGGCGAGCAGAAAGAACAACGCCCTCACCAGCCTTGGCCAAAACGAAGTACATCAAACCGCTGGCGACGGTTGAACCAACCGTGATAGCGATCAGCGCAATGATGATGACGCCTAGGTCCTGGTGCTTCTGAACTGCCGTGATGATATTGCCAACCACCAACGGTTGGGCGAGGCTTGTGCCGGCACCCACGAGGCTAAGCAGAACCGCGAGACTCAGCGCCCCCTTATGTTCTTTCAGGTATGGCACCAGCTGCGAGAACTTGGCCTTTGGTCCTTCATCTTTTTTCGACATTGGGCGCCCGCGCCCACCTTGCATGCTCATAAGGTTTCTAACCTACTTCTATTAGCTGGGAATTCCCGAGGATGTTTTCGTTGAGTAAAAAGTTGATCTCCTGAAGCGAGAGCGCTTCGGTGTATGCGGTGTTCTTGTAGAAGCGCGAAAAGTCTGCGTTTTGCAGGGCCTTCAGGGCACCGGGGTGGTTGAGTTTGAGGAACATCTGGGTCGAGTTTGGTTTGCGTTCGAACTCGGTCTTCACGCGGCCGCAGCTGAAGCCGAAGACGGTTAGTGAAACGTCGGCAAGTGCGGGGGTGGTCTTGGTGATTAGCCCGTTGTCGACAACCCGGACGAGCGGGCGAGGTGTGGCCGATCGCTGCCAAATCTGAAAGCAGGTGTTCAGGCGGTTCTGAATCACGAGCCGTTTTCCGTCTTCGTCCACGTAGTCAATTTGTAGGTCTTCGTCGTGAATGAGTTCGAAGCGACGGTCGAGTCGGTTGATCACCGACCACTTGCGCCAAGAGCGCGGAACGATGAAGCAGATGTATTCGCTGTAGTCGGCGGCGCGGTTGAAGAAGGGGATGCTCAGGGAATTGTTGCGGCCGAACGGTGGGTTCGAGATTGTGATCGCGTTGTGTTCGGGAACCACGTGTTCTAAGAAGTCTGCTCTCGAAACCTTTTCGTGTTTTGGCTCGATATCGATACTCAGAATCTTGGCAGCGCCTGCTCTTTCGGCGGCGTCCACGAACGCTCCGGTGCCACCGGCCGGTTCTAGAATCGTCCTCGTTTTGAAGTCTGCAACCCTGGCGACGACCTCGGCAACCAGCCTGTCGGCTAGCTGAGTGGGGGTGTAGAACTGTTCTTTGCCAGTAACTCGAGTGTTGCCGAGCATCGGCTTCTTCGGGGTAGGCATGTTTTCAAGAATATCGGCAAAACTTGGTAAGGCCGAACGGTGGCTTAGCTACTTTGCCGTCACCATCGGGCCAAGCACGGCAACGATGATGTTCAGCGTGGTTAGACCGGCGATGGTGGGAACAACCCACTTAGGGGTGACTTCTTTCTTGTTGAACGAGTAGGCGACGAAGAAGATCACGGTGATGACAATCGACTTGATGCCTAGAGCGACGCCGTTGATGTTCTCTTTGCCGATGGCAGGAATCAGGCCGGCCATGGCAAAACCGGTGATTAGCTGAAGCCAGGCGCCGTGCAAGATGCCGGCGTTGACCTTCATGCCCTTGCCCCAGTCTTTTAGCTGGTAGAAGAAGCCGCTCAGTAGCGCTCCGATACCGATCAGGTGAAGAATCAGTGCAATGTTTACTGCGATTTCCAAAGCCGTACCTTTCGTCAGGTTTACGGCTTCAGTCTAGCCATCGCAACCGCTGCCTCTACGGCTTCGGCACCCTTGTCTTCTTTCGAGCCTTCGAGCCCTGAGCGGTCGAGAGCCTGCTTTTCGTCGTCAACCGTGAGCACACCGAAGCCAATTGGCACACCGGTGTCGAGTTGCACTCGGGTTAGGCCGTCGGTTACCGCGTTGCAGACGTATTCGAAGTGCGGGGTTCCGCCGCGAATCACAACGCCAAGTGCAATGACCACTTCGGCGCCGTCTTGGATCGCGTACTGGGCTGCTAGTGGGAGTTCAAAGGCTCCGGGGACCCTCATGATCGAGTAGGTGTCGTTGCCGGCTTCCTGAAGCGCGCGTTCTGCGCCGGCCAGGAGTCCGCCGGTGATCTCGGTGTGCCAAGAGGTGACGCAGATCGTGACCGCGAGGCCAGATGCGTCCACGGTTAGTTTCGGTGCTCCAGCGCCGCTCATTTGGTTTCTCCTTCTGGGATTAGGTGACCCATCTTTTCACGTTTGGTTTCGAGGTAGCTCGCGTTCTCTGCGACCTGGCCGACGATTACCGGCACGAACACGTTGACTGGAATTCCGGCTTCGGTCAAGAAGAAACTCTTGGCCGGGTTGTTGGTCATAAGGCGAACGCTTTTGACCCCGAGGTCGCGCAAGATGCTGACTGCAGCGCCGTACTCGCGGTTCTCCGAAGGCAAGCCGAGGGCAAGGTTGGCTTCGACAGTGTCTAAACCCTTCTCTTGCAAAGCGTAAGCCTTGAGCTTGTTGAGCAAACCGATTCCTCGGCCCTCCTGGCCGCGAAGGTAGATCACGATGCCACCCTTCGGGTCTTTTGCAATCGCGTCGAGTGCGAAGTCGAGCTGGGGCCCGCACTCGCACTTCAGTGACCCGAAGGCTTCACCCGTGATGCACTCGGAGTGCATACGAACCAGGACGTTTTCTCCGGTCGGATTACCCGAAATGATGGCGACGTGGTCGGCCTGGGTCTTGATGTCGTAGTAACCGCGAATCCTGAAGTTTCCGTGAGTGGTTGGCACATTCGCCTCGGCCTCGAAACGAATTCGGTTCACCGGGTTGTGAACGTGCTCGATGTGCTGATCTTCAAGGTAGCGAGCGATCTGCTCAACGGTGACAACCGGCAGCCCTTCGCGAAGGCCGACCGTCTCAAGTTCTGGCATTCGCATCATCGAACCATCGGCCGAAACCATTTCGCCGATAACGGCCACTGGCTGCAAGCCGGCGAGCTTCAAAAGGTCGACCGAAGCCTCGGTGTGACCACGGCGACCCTTGACTCCGTGCGGGTGTGCGCGAAGCGGAACCATGTGGCCCGGGCGAATCAGGTGTGCCGGGCCAGAGTTCGGGTCGGCCAACACATTGGCTGTGTTGGCACGGTCAACAGCCGAAACTCCGGTTGAGCGTCGGTTGGCTGCGTCCACGGTGATCGTGTAGCTGGTGAAGTGTGGGTCCTGGTTATTGGTGGTCATCAGGGGCAGCTCGAGCTCGTTGGCACGAGCCTCCTCCATTGGCACGCACAAAAAGCCGGTGGTGTTGCGAACGATCCAGGCCATCCACTGCTCGTCAACCAGTTCGGCCGCGATGATCGCGTCGCCCTCGTTTTCGCGTCCTTCGTCGTCGGCTACCAAAACCGGCTTGCCTGCCCGAAGAGCGTCTAGTGCTTGTTCAATCGTTGATAGTGCCATTAGTTTTTGCCTTCCATGAGGCGTTCGATGTGTTTTGCCATGATGTCAACTTCTAGGTTGACCTTGTCTTCTGCTCGTTTCGAGCCGAGGGTGGTGAGGCGCAGGGTTTCTGGAATCAGCGAAAGCCCGATGAAGTCGTCGCCGATTTCGTTGACTGTCAGCGAAACACCGTCGATGGTGATCGAGCCCTTGAGTACGATGTAGCGCATGAGCGGAGCCGGCACCTCAACGCGAACCCATTCCCAGTGCTCAGAAAGGTCTCGGCTTCGAATGATCCCAACGCCATCGACGTGACCCAAAACCATGTGGCCGCCGAAGCGGGTGCTCGCGTTCATCGCGCGCTCGAGGTTGACCTTGTCGCCCACCTTCAGGCCATCGAGCGAGGTCATCTTGAGCGTCTCGTCCATGACATCGGCGGTGAACTTGTCGCCAACCAGTTCGACGGCGGTTAGGCAGGCGCCAGAAACCGAGATCGAGTCGCCGCGCTTGATGTCTGAGGTGACCAACGGGCCCTCAATCGTGATGCGCTTGGCATCCAACTGCTTCTCGATGTGAGTGACAGTGCCTAGTTCTTCAATGATTCCGGTGAACATTACTTACCTCTTGCCCTAATCAAAATGTCGTCGCCCAAACGGGTGACCGACTCAAAACGCAAGTCAATCGAAGCCGGCATGCTGCCAACCCCGACGTCTTGCAAAGCGACCCTCGAGCCGCCCAAAACCTTTGGTGCCAAATAGACCAGGTATTCATTCACCAAACCCGAAGCAACGAACTTCGAAGCAACGGTTGGCCCACCCTCAACCCAAAGCTCTTTCACGCCCTGCGAACCGAGAGTCGAGAGCACCGAATCAAGGTCGTGTGTGTTCAAAACCAACGTGGACGCGTCCGCGTTAAAGATTCGAGAATCTTCGGGCAACGTGGACGACCCAATAACCACTCGCAGCGGTTGGTGCGAATACAAAGAACCATCTGGCTTGCGAGCGGTCAACTCTGGGTCATCGGCCAAAACCGTTCCGGTGCCAACCAAGATCGCATCGGCATTTGAGCGGCGAAGGTGGGATTCGGCTCGAGACTCCGGCCCAGAGATCCACTTAGAAGTTCCGTCATCGGCAGCAGCCCTGCCATCAAGCGACGAAGCCCACTTCAAAGTCACCCAAGGGGTTCCGTGAGAGGCAAACCACATCCACTTCTCGACAAGCGCGAGCCCTTCGGCTTCCAAAACACCAGCAACAACCTCAACGCCAGCTGCCTTCAACGTAGAAGACCCCCCGGAAGATTCCTGACCCGGATCGGTCACGGCATAGACGACCTTTGAAACACCCGCATCAACAAGCGCCTGCGCGCACGGCCCAGTCTTGCCGGTGTGGTTGCATGGCTCAAGAGTCACAACAGCAGTCGAACCCGTAGGAACAACAGAAAGTTTTGACAACGCATCAACCTCTGCGTGAGGCGTGCCGGCTCCATTGTGGAAGCCTTCGGCAATGATCGAGCCCGAAGCATCGAGAATGACGGCACCAACCTGCGGATTAACACCCCAAGCTGGCCCGAGTAGCGCAAGTTCGAGCGCGCGACGCATCGCGTTCTCATAAACCTGGTTCATAGCCACTCCTCGAATCGTCTTCGGGGTGGCAGGCATGAGGCCTAGCCGCAGCGCGAACGCGCAGCGACCTCGTTCTTCTCCCATCCGGACTTTAACCGTCGGTACTGGAGTTTCACCAGTTCAACCGCCGTGAAGTAAAACCACGTCGGGTCGCGGACTATAACCGCCGGCTCAGATTTACACTGACCCCGAAGAACTTGTATTGCTTGTCAATCATCCCAGAAAACAAAGGTTTTTGGGAAAGTATTCCGATCCAACAGGTCGGAAGGCGGTCCAAATATTAGTTATCCACATAGTTATGCACAGGCCAACGGGTTGCAAGCCAATAAACTCGCGGGTTCTCAGTTAGCGAGTCAGATTTGCGGGCGCTCATTCGGGACTTTATTCGGAAACGATGTCTGACTCATTAGATAACGTGATTCTAAGAAGAAATCATAGGAGGTGAAATTATGGGACATGGAAGTGGAGGCGGATACTCGGCATCTACTGGCAGCCTTAGCGCAAACATTAAAGAGCTGTCTTCGAAATACCCGCTGAGTCCATCAGGCCGCTTTGGTGTGCCTGGGAAAAGTGCAATAGCTCGGCGAATGTATGTCGATAATCCAGAAAAGACCGCGCGAGATTTTTTTGAAAAACTCAGCAGAGGCGGCAACCCAGGCAAAACAAAGAGTGGGGATGTAATGAAAACATTTCCAGATGGCTCGCGTGTGGTATTTCGCCCAAGTTCGCATTCCGACGGCAGCCCAACAATTGACATAAATCACAAAGGTCCAGGCAATCGTCCATACAAGGTACATTTCGTAGAAAGACAAGGTTAAAAATGGCACAAATGATAAAAACTAGCATTGGCTCTGCAGCCAAAGAGATCCTCGTGAATCTAGTGGGTTCTACACTGGAATCTGTCTCTGGCCCAGGTTTGCCCTCGTACCTAATTAGCCCCCGCATATTCGTATCCGCATCGACAGGAAACGTAGAGCTATTCGGTGACGTAGAGGATTCCCCGATCGCAGACTTTGAAGGAGTGATGTCTACGCTCAATGTAGATGTCGCGCTGAGAGAAGAAGTCGAATTAGCGAAGACGCAAGGCAATGTTTATCGACAAAAATCTGGCATGGTCATAACTTCCGTGCGGGTGATTCGTGAGACAGCTACTTGCACTAATGGTGGGTCATTGAACTGGGTCTATGAGTCTGACATCGGAATCTTGTTGGTTCTTTCAGGAGGATTTCTAGTCGTTTCTAAATTGGGCCAGCACGATGAGGCATTGAAGGTTCAATTTCTAGATGAATTCAATCCGATGATCGTCGAGCGACTGGATTCATATTTCGAGTCAGATTTGATTCAAAATATTGTCTATTCGCGCGAGGTGGTCACGATTTAGCTCAACCAAGGCAGATTAATGCATTTGAGTCCTCAATCATGTTTTGAGCGTTTCATGTTCGGAGAGCTGTTCGCCGGATATCCGGAAAATTACCCTGTCGAGTCAGAAGATAAAATCTCAATCCTGCCCTTCTTCGCCACAGAAGATCTGCCCTTTGATTTGGTCAGTTTCAACGACCGAGGCAGGGCGGTAAATCATTCAGAGATTGGAATTCATCACTATAAACGGGACAATTCATTTGCCTCGGTTGTACAGCATCCTCTGAAGTGGGTAGAACCGCTGTCACAATTCAAATGCGTGACTCCACCTGATATTTCGATTAGTCCTGGGATGGCGCGGTGGCAACGAATTAGAAATACGGCCTATTCGCGAGCTGTTGGTGCCGCATGGGTATCGCGCGGGCTCAGAGTTCTTCCTGCGGTTAGATGGGTCCTTCTCTCTGACTTGGAATTCGTTGGTCTTGGAATTGCAAGGGGCAGTTGTATCGCGATAAGTAGCTACGGTGCCGTGAGAGACGCGCATGCAGCCCAGATTTTCGCACAAGGTGCGCACTTGCTTCAAGAACAAATTCAACCTGAGGCGATTCTCGTTTATGGGAGCCTAGACCGAGCGCTCGAACTTTCGCTAAGCAGAAAGTCGCAAGTCAAAATCGTGAAGCCAGGAGGATATTGGAAGTCGCCGAAGGAGAATCCCTCAAATAACCCGTTGCTTTTTTAGCGCCAGGTAGACCTTAGGAACCCGATTCGATCATAAACAGTGGCGAGCGTCTGCTCGGC
>CAIJJH010000052.1 GCA_903820955.1 uncultured Micrococcales bacterium | reverse complement strand
GCGGCTAGGACGCGCCTCTGAGCGAGTGTGGTGCCACCATCGGCGACGGCCGCGATTACCTCGTCATAGCGACTCGGGTCAACCACGATTGCAACGTTGGCGTGGTTCTTCGCCGAGGCGCGAACCATTGCGGGGCCACCGATGTCGATCTGCTCGACTACCGCATCACCCTTGGCACCCGAGGCAACGGTTTGCACGAACGGGTAAAGGTTGACCACAACCAACTCGAAGGCCTCGATGCCGAGCTCTTGCAACTGCTGCTCGTGCGCGACCAGACGAAGGTCGGCGAGAAGGCCGCCGTGAATCTTCGGGTGCAGGGTTTTGACCCGGCCGTCGAGCGATTCGGGGAACCCGGTGACAACCGAAACCTCGGTTACCGGAATTCCGGCGTCGGCGATGGTCTTTGCGGTCGAACCGGTCGAAACTAGGCTCACACCGTTTTCGTTCAGGGCCTTGGCCAACTCGAGCAGCCCGGTCTTGTCGCTAACCGAGATCAGCGCGCGTTTTACCGGTACGCGATCGCGGTGGCGGTAGTCGCTCGGCTTGTGTTCGTTGTGTGCTGACACGTTATCCCTTGAGTGTTTTCAGGTCGATTCGCCCCTTGGCGATGTCGGCCACTGTCTTGATGAGGAGTTCCCGCTCGACAACCTTGATGCGCTCGTGAAGCTCATGTTCGGTTTCGTCGGGCAGCACCGCAACCTCTGCTTGCGCAATTTGCGGGCCGGTGTCGACTCCTTCGTCGACTACGTGAATGGTGACGCCGGTGACGGTTGCGCCGTCGGCCAAGGCGTCTCGCACCGCGTGTGCGCCCGGGTACTTCGGCAACAGCGACGGGTGGGTGTTGATCAGGTTTGGTGAGAGCGCGGCTACGAATTCGGGCGGCAAAATCTTCATGAAACCGGCGAGCACCACCAGGTCTGGGTTCCAGAACTGGATATTGTTTAGAAGCATCGCCGACCACTCGCTCGAGTTTGAAAACGAGGACGGGCTGACTACGAAGGTTGGGATTCCGAACAGCTCGGCGTGCTCGAGTCCGGTTGCGGCTTGATCTGAACCAACGGCGAGAATGCGAACCGGAAACCTCGGGTCACCGGCGGCTTCAAGCAGGGCACGCAGGTTTGAACCTGAACCTGAGATGAGTACGACGGCCGATAACACTATGAAAGTTTATCGTTTCAGGTGTTCTGGTATCGGGCTGGCCTTCTCTGGTCTGGTGCTGTAGAAAGCGGCGAGGGTTGCCGCGGGCGCTACCTCGGCAAAGGTGACGAGCGCGAGAATCCAAGGGTTGACGCCGAAGAACTGCAGGCGGTCGGGGCCGATGCCGCCCGATGCCAAGGCACCTAGCAACCCGAGCTCGACCGCGGCCACGAGACCAACGCCGACGCCGACCGAGAGAGCGGCAGCGATTGGCGAAGCGAAGTTGAATCGAACCGCCTCGGCGTGACGCTTGATGCCAGCGGTTGCGATGAACGTGATGATCACCGGAATAACTATGACGACCATGCCCCAGCCGAAAGCGCCGGCCGGTAGTGCGCCGAACAGCGGGAAGGTTGGCATCGGGCCTAGCTCGGTGCCCAGCGGGCTGACGTGTGAGCCGGTGCCAATCGAGAAGCCTGTGCCGGTTAGCCAGGACGCCCCGTAAATAACAAAGTTTGGCAACACCGCAATCTGCGCGAGAGCAAGAGCAAAACCACCCAGGACTCCGGCCTGCAGAGCCTCGAACAGGCTGATCACGCTAACCCAGTTGAATGCGAGCAACAGCGCAACCAACACGGCCGAAACTGCTACCAGAGCCGCCACTATTGCACTGCCCGCGCGTAAAACCGGCGCACTGATCGACCCGAAGAACCAGTTGCGGTCTGAATAGCTCGCAAACCACTCGCGAAGAGCGACTCGCTCGCGAGCCTCGGCAAGTGGCACCGCGGTGCGCGGTCCCTTGTAGGCGAGCGAAGAGAAAATCACGGCAGCGCCGTAGACCAGAGGCGGCAAGAAGACCGCCTCGGCAGAAATTGGGTAAACCCCTGGTGAGGAGGCCAGCGGCAAAAGAACAAAGGCCACGAGTGCGTAGACCCCGATTGCACCAACCCAGCTCGGCCAAAGCTCCGAAGTGTTGGCGAAGCGATGTGCGGTTCGGCGGCCGAAAAGCAAAATCAGGCAGATTAGACCGAGAGGCGCGAGAGCGAAGTCAAAGGCCGGCGAAGTTACGCCCTGAATGACCCCGGCGTTGACGTGCAAACCGACTCCGTGAGCCACGAACCAAAGATCAAGTGCGCCCTTGAATGAGTCGATCCACTTGGAACCGGCCGTGCCTTGCACCAGCCAAACGATCGTGGCCGAAACCACGAGGAAGCCAAGCGACATGGCCAAAACAAACAGGGCATCTAGAGCGCCAACCAGAAATCTGATTCGGCGGTTCGAGCCCTGTTCGCTAGCCATGGCTATAGGGCGGCGTAAACCTCGCGCATAAGCGCTGCGGTTTCGCTCGGGGTCTTGCCGACTTTTACGCCAGCGGCTTCGAAGGCTTCCTTCTTGGCCTGGGCTGTTCCGGCCGAGCCAGAAACGATTGCACCGGCGTGACCCATGGTCTTGCCCTCCGGTGCGGTGAAGCCCGCAACGTAGGCAACAACCGGCTTGGTCACGTGCTCCTTGATGTAGGCAGCAGCCTTCTCTTCTGAGTCGCCGCCGATCTCACCGATGAGAACGATCGCCTTGGTCTCAGGGTCCGCCTGAAAAGCCGCGAGCGCGTCGATGTGAGTGGTGCCGATGATTGGGTCGCCACCGATACCGATTGCGGTCGACATTCCGATGTCGCGAAGCTCGAACATCATCTGGTAGGTCAGGGTTCCCGACTTCGAAACCAGACCGATTGGGCCAGGCCCGGTGATGTCTGCAGGTGTGATGCCTGCGTTCGATTTTCCTGGGCTGATGATTCCAGGGCAGTTTGGGCCGATGATGCGGGTCTTGTTGCCCTTCGAGCAGCTGTATGCCCAGAAGGACGCGCTGTCGTGAACCGGGATTCCCTCGGTGATAACAACGGCAAGGCCGATCTCGGCGTCGATTGCCTCAACAACGGCTGCCTTAGCGAAGGCCGGTGGCACGAAGATAACCGATACGTTTGCGCCGGTTGCCGCCATTGCCTCGGCAACGGTGCCAAACACTGGCAAAACCTTGCCGTCGATCTCAACGGTTTCGCCAGCCTTGCGCGGGTTCACGCCACCAACGATGTTCGAGCCGCCCTTGAGCATGCGAGCGGTGTGCTTCATGCCCTCAGAGCCGGTCATGCCCTGAACGATGATCTTTGAGTTTTCGTCTAGAAAAATAGCCATTATTTGATTCCTTCTAAGTCTCTAGCGGTTCGCCAACTCGGCGGCCTTGTCGGCAGCTTCGTCCATAGTTTCAACAACGGTTACGAGCGGGTGATTGCGCTCGGCAAGAATGCGACGACCCTCGGCAACGTTGTTGCCGTCTAGTCGAACAACCAGTGGCTTCGACGCCGAGGCGCCAAGCTTCTCGAGTGCGCCGACGATGCCGTTGGCAACCGCGTCACAAGCGGTGATTCCACCGAAGACGTTTACGAACACGCTCTTCACTTGTGGGTCACCAAGAATCACGTCGAGACCGTTGGCCATTACCTCAGCAGAGGCACCGCCACCGATGTCCAAGAAGTTCGCTGGGCGAACCCCGCCGTGACGCTCGCCCGCGTAGGCGACGACGTCCAGGGTCGACATAACCAAACCGGCACCGTTTCCGATGATTCCGACCTCGCCATCAAGCTTCACGTAGTTCAAATCCCAAGCCTTGGCCTTAGCCTCTAGCGGGTCTAGAACATCGCGCTCCATCTCGGCGCGCTCGTGACGGAACTCGGCGTTGTCGTCGAAGGTCACCTTGCCATCGAGGGCGAGGATCTTGCCGTCCTTGGTTTCAACCAACGGGTTGACCTCAACCAGAGTTGCGTCTTCTTTAACGAAAACCTCGTAAAGCTTCACGATCACCGGGGCAACCTTCGCTGCGGTGGCGTCATCGAAGCCACCCTGCTTTGCGATAGATGTGGCCATAGCCAAATCGATGCCCTTCACGGCGTCAACCGGAACCTTAGCCAAAGCCTCTGGGCGCTCCTCGGCGAGCTGCTCGATCTCCATGCCACCCTCAACGCTGCAAAGCGCCAAAAATGTTCTGTTCGACCGGTCCAAAAGCACACTGAAGTAGTACTCCTTGTCGATCGAGGCACCCTGTGCCACCATGACGCGCTTGACGATGTGGCCCTTGATGTCTAGACCGAAAATCTTTTCGCTAACTTCGCGAGCTTCCTCCGGCGAGTGAGCAACCTTTACGCCGCCTGCCTTGCCTCGACCACCGGCTTTCACCTGCGCCTTGACTACTACTGTTCCGCCGATCTTTGCGGCTGCAGCCTCAACCTCTTCTGGGGTGTCTGCAACGATTCCGGCCAGTACGGGAATTTCGTACTTTTCGAACAGGTCGCGCGCCTGATACTCAAACAAATCCAAGTTGATTTCCGTTTCTCTACCGCCCGACGGCGGACTTTATCTCTCTAGTTTAGAGCTTTTCGATTGGGGCAACTCGAACCAGCAAGCGCTTCACGCCGGCCGAGCCAAAATTGATTTCGGCGGTGGCTCGCGGGCCCTCACCGGTGACGTTGATTACCTTGCCGCGACCGAAGTCGGCATGCTCAACCTCGTCGCCCTTTTCGAGCACCATATCAACATTGTTGCGAACCGAGGCGATAGCGCCCTTCCACTCGGTCTT
>CAIJJH010000051.1 GCA_903820955.1 uncultured Micrococcales bacterium | reverse complement strand
GCATGGAGATCGTCTACGAACAAAACGCGCTCGTCGACTACTTCGACAGAATCAAGGATCAGGGAATTGTTGGCCCAGATCACCCGCTCCTGGTCGATAGATTCCTAGACGACGCGATCGAAATCGACATCGACGCTCTCTATGACGGAACCCAGCTCTACGTCGGTGGTGTTATGGAACACATCGAGGACGCTGGAATCCACTCGGGTGACTCATCTTGCACGCTCCCGCCAATCACCATGTCGGCAGGGCAGATCGAACGAGTGCGCGCGGCAACCGAGCTGATCGCCAAAGGAGTCGGGGTTCGCGGTTTGATCAACGTGCAGTTCGCTTTGGCAAATGACGTGCTCTATGTACTAGAGGCGAACCCTAGGGCCTCTAGAACCGTCCCATTCGTCTCGAAAGCGCTGGGTATCACGCTCGCCAAGGCGGCCTCTCTCGTGATGGTCGGCAAGTCAATTGCTGAATTGATTGATGCGGGACACCTGCCAATGCGTGACGGAACCTACATTCCAGCCGGGGCAGCTATCTCGGTGAAAGAAGCGGTGCTTCCCTTCAAGCGCTTTGCAACCAAGGATGGACGTTTCGTCGACAGCCTACTCGGGCCAGAAATGCGCTCAACAGGCGAGGTTATGGGAATCGATGTCGACTTCCCGACGGCTTTCGCGAAGAGTCAGGCCGCAGCCGGTAGTCCTTTGCCGACCAGTGGCACCGTCTTCATCTCGGCCGCCGACCGCGACAAACCGCAGTTGATTCTGCCGGTGCGCCGCCTCGAGCAACTGGGCTACAAGATCATGGCAACCAGCGGCACGGCCGAGATTCTGCTTCGCCACGGTATTCAGGTTCAGGTTGTGCGAAAGCACAGTCAAGACCAAGACGTTGCCAGCGGGCCTTCGATAGTGGAACTGATCACAGCTGGGCTGGTTGACGTGGTTGTGAACACACCTAGCGGCTCTAGCGCGCGCAAGGATGGCTACGAAATTCGTGCGGCCACCACCGCAGCCGACAAGGCGATCTTCACGACCATCGCTCAGCTCAGCGCGGCGATTGGCTCGTTCGAGGTAGTCAAGGCTGGGTCGTTCAAGGTGAAAACTCTTCAGGAACACGCGAGAGAGCGAGCCGAAGCAATTGCCTAAATCATTCGGAGCCAGATTATCCTCGGCCTTTGACGCCCACGGTCAGCTGTGCGTTGGTATCGACCCGCACACCGAGCTACTCGAAGCATGGGGTTTAGACGATTCTGCCGAATCTCTTTTGACCTTTGGTAGACGAGTCATCGAAGCGGCAGTGGGTCGCGTGGGCATTGTGAAGCCACAGGTGGCTTTCTTCGAACGGCTAGGAGCCGCCGGATTCGCCACACTCGAGATTCTGTCGAGAGAAGCGCGAGACGCAGGATTACTAGTGATCGCCGACGCTAAACGCGGAGACATAGGCAGCACCATGGACGCCTACCTTGACGCCTGGCTGGGCAAAAACTCTCCATTCTTTGCAGACTCACTTACAGTTTCGCCATACCTTGGCTCAGACGTCTACCTCGAAAAACTGGGGGACTACTTCGAACGCGGCAAGGGCGTAATCTCTCTGGTTGCGACCTCAAACCCCGAGGGTGAATCGGTACAGCTCGCTGTGGCCAAGGATCAGTTCAGAACCCTGAGCCGAATAAACCAGGTTGCCGCCGGGCCGGGCGACACCCTGGGGCCGGTTGGCGCGGTAATCGGTGCGACCCTAAACCTAGCGCGATTCGGAATAGATTTAGATGAGCAAGGAACCGTCAAAACGCCTATCTTGGCACCGGGCTTCGGCGCTCAGGGAGCCGAACTTAGCGAGATAAAGCGTCTCTTTGGCAACGCGTCCAACAGCGTGATTGCCTCGGTAAGTCGTTCTGTGCTCGAAGCAGGCGCAAGCGGAATCGCCCGCGCAATCGACAACCACAAACTGCAACTCGAAAAGGGCTTGGCTTAGGCTGTTCTCATGAGCGGTTTATCGGTGATCTCGGGCCCAACAGCAGTTGGTAAGGGCACCGTCGTTCGTTACCTGCTCGAAAACTTCGAAAATCTTCACCTGTCTGTTTCGGCGACCACGCGCGACCCGCGACCTGGAGAAGTCGATGGAGTCGACTACTTTTTTCTAACCAAGGATGAATTCAAACTACTGATCGAGACCGGACAAATGCTTGAATATGCAACCGTCCACGGGAGCAACTTCTACGGGACGCCTCGTCAACCGGTCGAAACGGCAATAGCGCAAGGCAAGCAAGTGATTCTTGAAATCGACATCCAAGGCGCCCGCCAGGTGAAAGCCAGTCGACCAGAAACGAAAACGGTGTTTATCGCGCCGCCGAGCTGGGAAGAACTCGTCTCAAGACTGCGTTCTAGAGCAACCGAGAACGAGGCAGAGCAAGCTATTCGACTCGAAACCGCAAAGACGGAGCTCGAAGCGCAGGGTGAGTTCGATTATGTGGTTATTAATGATGATGTGGCCAGATGTGCCCATGAGGTCTTAGAATTGATACAGGCCTAGTCGCATTTAGCGACAAACTAGCAAAGGTAAAAAATGTCTGAAAAGCTCGAAGGTATTGTTTCGCCATCAATCGATAACCTACTGAACGTAGTCCCGTCGAAGTACGAATTGGTTATGGTCGCTTCAAAGCGCGCTCGTCAGATCA
Source organism: uncultured Micrococcales bacterium (assembly GCA_903820955.1). Taxonomy (GTDB): domain Bacteria; phylum Actinomycetota; class Actinomycetes; order Actinomycetales; family Microbacteriaceae; genus Rhodoluna. The sequence goes on along the minus strand of CAIJJH010000051.1, from coordinate 2,960 downwards.
ACGAGTACTACTCTTCGCTACAGGACGGCAGTCTTTTCAACAACGTTGGCCCACTGGTTGACGCATACCCAGAAGAGAAGCCTCTGACCATCGCTCTCAAAGAGATCGACCAGAGCAAGCTTCAGGTCACCCCGGCCGAATAGCCATGAGGGTTCTGCTCGGCATTACGGGCGGCATCGCGGCCTATAAATCGGCCGAAATCATTCGCAATCTGACCGAATTAGGTCACGAGGTTCGCGTTCTCCCTACCGAAAACGCTCTACGCTTCATCGGCGCAACCACCCTAGAAGCCCTTTCACACAACGTCGTCGACGCCGGACTCTACACCGACGTTGAATCCGTCAAGCACATCGAACTCGGTCAGTGGGCCGATGTGGTTCTGGTCGCACCAGCCACCGCGAGCTTCGTAGCCAGAACCGCTGCCGGTATAGCCGACGACTTGCTTGGCAACGTAATGCTGGCAACGAAAGCACGCATAATCGTGGCGCCTGCGATGCACACCGAGATGTGGTTCAACGAGGCGACCGTCGAGAACGTCAAAATCTTGCGCGAGCGTGGCATTGAAGTGATCGAACCGGCATCGGGCCGACTCACCGGAGAAGACTCCGGAATCGGTCGACTGCCAGACACCGAGACCATCGTCGCAGCACTCTTGGCTTCCGGAGGCTTATCGGGCAAGCGAGTCATCGTGACCGCCGGCGGCACCAGAGAGCCGATCGACCCTGTGCGCTTTATCGGTAACTACTCTTCCGGAAAGCAAGGTATCGCAATCGCCGTAGCGGCCGCAGACGCCGGTGCCAAAGTAACCCTGATTGCTGCCAACTTGGACTTCGCCACCACCCGCTTTGACGTGATTCGAGTAGAGACCGTAGCGGAGCTTCAAGTAGCGGTTAGAAACTCAACAACTGGAGCCGACGCACTGGTCATGAGCGCAGCAGTTTCCGACTATCGAGTGAGAACCGAGAGCGCCACCAAGCTCAAGAAATCAAACCTGGGGGAGACCACCTCAATCGAGCTCGTTGCGAATCCCGACATCTTGTCAGAAGTTGACGTTCCTGGGTTGTTGAAAGTTGGCTTTGCCGCTGAGACCAACGGTGACCTGAGCGACTTGGCGAAACTCAAGCTAGAGAGCAAGGGATGCCAGCTTTTGGTAGCCAATGACGTGAGCAATGGCGCGGTATTTGGCGCAAATGAAACCAGCGTCGTTGTTGTTGACGACGCCGGAGGCGAGACGCGACTAACCGGGTCGAAGAGCGACGTAGCAAAAGTTCTTATTCAGAAGATTGTTGAGCGCCTCTCGTAACTGTCTTCCTCTCGGGATATAATCGAGAAATGACTAGCTTGCGCCTTTTTACCTCGGAATCCGTTACCGAAGGTCACCCAGACAAGATCTGTGACCAGATCTCAGACACTATTCTCGACGCCATCCTCGCTGAAGATCCAAACGCACGCGTGGCCGTTGAATCGATGGTTACCACCGGACTTGTCCACGTTGCTGGCGAGGTAACCACGACCGCATATGTCGACATCCCGGGTTTGGTTCGTGACAAAGTTCAGTCAATTGGCTACACCTCGAGCGAAATCGGCTTCGACGGCAAATCCTGCGGAGTCTCGGTTTCTATCGGAGAGCAATCACCCGACATCGCTCAGGGCGTGAACGTAGGGCTTGAGGTTCGCGAAGGCGCGTCACAAGACGACCTCGACAACCAGGGCGCCGGCGACCAGGGCATCATGTTCGGCTATGCCACAAACGAAACCCCGACGCTTATGCCAGCCGCCATTTCGCTAGCCCACGGCTTGAGTTCAAGACTGGCGAAAGTCCGCAAGGACGGCACCTTCGGATTCCTTCGCCCAGACGGCAAGACCCAAGTAACCATCGGTTACGACGGAAACAAGCCGGTAACGGTTGACACCGTCGTGCTCTCGACTCAACACGACCCGAGTGTTTCCACCGAAGAGCTGCGCTCCGAAATCGAGAATTACCTCATTCGGCCTTATCTACTTGAATCAGGCCTCGACCTGACCAACCTCAAAGTTCTGATCAACCCAACCGGTAGGTTCGAAATTGGTGGCCCCATGGGCGACGCCGGCCTGACCGGGCGCAAAATCATCGTTGATACCTACGGTGGCTCGGCTCGTCACGGGGGCGGCGCCTTCTCTGGCAAAGACCCTTCGAAGGTTGACCGGTCCGCGGCCTACGCGATGCGCTGGGTTGCCAAGAACATTGTGGCAGCCGGTCTCGCCGATCGAGTAGAAGTGCAGGTTGCCTACGCAATCGGCGTTGCTCAACCGGTCGGACTTTACCTCGAGAGCTTCGGCACCTCGAAGGTGTCCGAAGAGAAGCTTCGCGAGGCTGTTCTTGAGGTCTTTGACCTTCGACCGAAGGCCATCATTCGCGACCTAAATCTGCTGCGTCCGATTTACGCGCAGGCGGCCACCTACGGTCACTTCGGTCGCGAACTACCCGACTTCACCTGGGAAGCCACGAACCGCGCAGACGCGCTTAGGTCAGCAGTAGGCGCCTAGTGTTTGCGAGGGTTGCGCTCGAATCGCCGCTGCCACAACTCGACCGCCTGTTTGATTACGAGATTCCGGCGGATATGGAAGTTGTGGTCGGTTGCCGGGTAGCTGTTCCATTTGGGACAGGGCTCAAGGACGGCTTCGTAGTTGAAACTGTGCCGACCACGGACTGGACAGGCAAGGTCGCGACTCTAGGCACAGTGGTGTCACCACTCGCAGTTTTGACACCGACAATCTACAAGCTTGTGCGTGCAGTGGCCGACCGTCAGGGCACCAGCTTCGGTGACGTCATCGGCTCAGCGATTCCCGTTCGTGCCGTAAGAGCCGAGAAGGCCTGGTTGGCTAATCCGATGTCTTTGTCGGTGGCCGCGTCATCGCCGATTACGGCTCCAGAAATGCCGAAGCTTGCGGCGAGAATTGTCGAACCGCGAAGAGGCGTT
>CAIJJH010000050.1 GCA_903820955.1 uncultured Micrococcales bacterium | reverse complement strand
TGGTGGTCGCTATAGCGCACTAACCGCCTTCGGTCTGGTTCCCTCTGGTCTAGCCGGAGTCGATATTCAAGGCCTGCTGAATGACGCAAACGCCGTGGCTCAGCTTTTGGCCGAAGACGTCGAAACCAACCCGGGTCTGGTGCTCGGCTCCGCTTTGGCTCGCACAGCTGCCGCCAACGGGTTTCGCGACAAGGTCGGAATCATTGCCGATGGCACCGACATCGTTGGCTTTGGTGATTGGGCAGAACAGCTAATCGCAGAGTCCACCGGGAAACTCGGCAAGGGCATCTTGCCGGTCGCCCTCGACGTTCACAGCGCAGAGATCGGTCTCGACGACGTCTTAATCGCAAGAATCGTTGCCAATGGAACAGTTGCATCTGGCGACGAAGTCGCGGTCTCTGGCCCACTCGGCGCACAGTTTCTGCTTTGGGAATACGCGACAGTGATTGCCAGCCGCCTGATCGGGGTCAACCCGTTTGACCAACCCGATGTCGAATCGGCAAAGATTGCCGCTCGCGCAATGCTCGAGAAGCGTGAAGTCGAAGTGGCACCGAGATTCGTCGACGGCTCTATCGAGGTGCGTTCTTCTGAGCTCTCGCTAGAAGGAGTATCAGATGTCGCCAGCGCAATCGCCAAGCTGCTAACTGAGCTTCCCGCCGATGGCTACCTGGCTGTTCAGGCTTACATCGACCGCGTTGACTCCCCCGAGGCAGCCGAACTTCGCAACCTATTCGCCAAGTCAACCGGTCGACCGGTCACCTTCGGTTGGGGTCCTAGGTTCTTGCACTCGACCGGTCAGTTTCACAAGGGAGGGCCACGTTTTGGTGCCTACCTGCAGATCGTCGCTCGCGCCAAGCACGACATCGCTGTTCCGGGTCGCAATTTCACCTTCGGTGAACTGATTGCTTCGCAGGCCGCCGGTGATGCCAACGTCCTAGCCCAACTCGGCCGACCAGTTCTAACCCTCACCCTCGGCGACGTGACCGCTGGCCTCAAGGTCATCGCAAACGCCGCTCGCTAAAGGAGAAAAATGAGCCCCGCAAAGCTCGCGCCAGGTGTAAACCCGCTTCGTGACCCCGAGGACCGCCGCCTCAACCGGATCGCCGGACCCTCCGGTCTGATCATCTTCGGTGTGACCGGCGACCTTTCTCGCAAGAAGTTGATGCCCGCTGTGTACGACCTAGCCAACCGAGGGCTCTTGCCACCAGGTTTCGCACTGATCGGCTTTGCGCGACGCGACTGGGTCGATCAAGACTTCGCCAAGGTCGTGCACGATTCGGTACGGGAGCATGCCAGAACCCCATTTAGCGAAGAGGTTTGGCAACAGCTGAGTGAAGGTATTCGCTTTGTGCAGGGTGAATTCGACGACGACGACGCCTTCGATCGCCTTAAGGCGACCATCGCTCTGCTCGATGAGAAACGCGGAACCAACGGTAACCACGCCTTCTACCTGTCGATTCCACCAAAGGCTTTCCCGCTGGTCTGCAAGCAGCTTTCACGCTCGGGTCTTGCCGACCCTAAGCCAGACCAGTTCCGCCGCGTGGTCATCGAAAAGCCATTCGGTAGCGACCTAAAGACCGCTCGCGAGCTGAACGACGTTGTCGAATCGGTGTTCCCGGCAGACTCGGTTTTCCGCATCGATCACTACCTCGGCAAAGAGACCGTGCAAAACATCCTGGCTCTGCGTTTTGCCAACCAGATGTATGAGCCACTTTGGAACTCCAACTACATCGACCACGTGCAGATCACAATGGCCGAGGACATTGGTGTCGGCGGGCGTGCCGGTTACTACGACGGCATCGGTGCGGCCCGAGACGTGATTCAGAACCACTTGCTGCAATTGCTGGCCCTAACCGCTATGGAAGAGCCGGTTTCGTTTGATGCCGCCGACCTTCGCGCCGAGAAGGAAAAGGTTTTGAAGGCGGTCCGTCTGCCTCGCGACCTTGGCAAGCACACCGCACGAGGGCAGTACGCAGGCGGTTGGCAGGGTGGCGAAGAGGTTCTCGGCTTCCTCGAAGAAGACGGAATGAACCCAAAGTCGGTCACCGAAACCTACGCGGCCATGCGCCTAGACATCAACACCCGGCGCTGGGCTGGCGTGCCGTTCTACCTCCGCGCCGGTAAACGCCTCGGACGTAGAGTTACCGAGATCGCAGTGGTCTTCAAGCGCGCGCCTCAGCAACTGTTCGCCGCCGATCAAACCTCCGCGCTTGGCCAGAATGCTCTGGTTATTCGCGTTCAGCCAGACGAAGGTGTGACTATTCGATTTGGCTCGAAGGTGCCGGGTGCCGGCATGCAGGTCCGCGATGTGACGATGGACTTCGGCTACGGCCACGCATTCACTGAAGCGAGCCCTGAGGCATACGAGCGTCTGATACTTGATGTGCTCCTCGGTGACCCACCGCTGTTCCCGCGCCACGAAGAGGTTGAACTCTCCTGGAAAATTCTCGATCCGATTGAAGAATACTGGGCGAAGCAAAAGGGCAAGGTGGAGCAGTACCGACCAGGCACCTGGGGCCCTGCTTCGGCCGATGAAATGCTTGCCCGAGACGGCAGAGAATGGAGAATCCCGTGATCGTCGATCTTCCCAACACAACCATTTCGAAGGTTTCGAAGTCGCTGGTTCAGATTCGTGAGCAGGGCGGCGCTGTCGCTCTCGGTCGAGTTTTGACACTGGTCATTCAAACCAACTACAAGGGCATAGAACCCGCCATTAATTCGGCGAACGAGGCATCTCGTGAACACCCGTGCCGCATCATCGTGGTCGCCGACGAAGATTCAAAGTCCGTCAAGAAAACCAGTGGCCTCGATGCCCAGATTCGTGTCGGTGGCGACGCCGGTGCCTCTGAGGTAATCGTCCTGCGCGCCTACGGGGAGGCCGCAAAGGATGCCGAGAGCCTGGTAACCGGTTTACTGCTACCAGATGCTCCTGTGGTGGCTTGGTGGCCTTCGGAGGCACCGATGAAAGTCTCGACCTCGGCTATCGGACGCATTGCCACCCGTCGAATCACCGACGCGGCCAACCAGCCGAATCCACACGCATACCTCCGGCAGCTTGCCAAGAGCTACGAACCGGGCGATAGCGACTTTGCCTGGACCCGCCTCACACTTTGGCGAGCCCAGTTGGCAGCGATTCTCGACCAGCCCCCTTACGACCCGGTGATCGGCGTCGAGGTGACTGGCGCTGATGACTCCCCCAGCACCGACCTTTTGGCCGCTTGGCTCGAGTTGAAGCTCAAGGTCAAGGTAAAGCTCGAGCGCACCGCGCGCGGTCAAGCCGTCGCCGGAATTCGAGGCGTTCGTCTAATTCGTAAGTCAGGCGACATCGAGATTGTTCGAAACATTCCAGACGTAGCGACACTTATTCAGCCAACCCAGCCAACCCGCGAAATCACCCTGCCTAGAAGAAGCGACCGAGACTGCCTCAGCGAAGATCTGCGCCGACTCGACCCTGACGACCTGTTTGGCAAGGTAATCAAGTTCGTGGCGCGCACCAAGGCCCCTAGTAAGGCCGCAAAGAAATAATGCAGCCGCTGGTTCAACACTTCGACGATGCCGATGCCGTGGCGGTTGGTGCCGCACGGGCTGTGGTTCTGCGCATCAAAGAGTTGTTAGAGAGTCAGAATAAGGTCAATCTGGTTGTCACCGGAGGCACGGTGGGCATCCTGACCTTGGCAAAGCTACGTGAGCTATCGCTCGATTGGTCACGCGTGCATATCTGGTGGGGCGACGAGCGCTTCGTCGAAAAAGCAAGCGGCGACCGAAACGAAGTCCAGGCGAAAGAGGCGTTACTCGATCACATCGAGATCCCTGTGACTAACCTGCACCCTTTTCCGGCCAGCGACGAAGGATTAAGTCTTGACGAAGCGGCTTTGGCGTTCCGGTCAGAAGTTTCTAGCGTTCGTTTCGACATTCTGTTGCTTGGCATTGGCCCTGACGGCCATATCGCGAGCTTGTTCCCCGGCAAGAATCCCGCAGGCGAATTAGTTATTGCGGAGCACGATTCACCTAAGCCGCCCCCTCAGCGCCTGAGCCTTAGCTACGCTGCGATCAACTCGGCTCGAGAGGTTTGGTTTACCGTCGCCGGAGCCGACAAGGCTTCGGCTGTGGCAACAGCATTTGGTGATAATCGCGAGAGCCTTCCGGTTGGAAGAGTTCGCGGAACAGAAAAAACCTTGTGGTTTGTCGACGCGAACGCCGGCGCAAGCCTTATTGGTTAGGCGGTCGGAACTAGGTTAAACCTGATAAACAGGCCTAGGACGACGATGATTACGATCCAAACTAATCCGAGGATGATCGTGATTCGGTTGAGGTTTCGCTCGGCGACACCAGATGATGCCCCACCGCTAGATAGACCGCCACCAAACATGTCTGAAAGTCCACCACCACGACCCTTGTGAAGAAGGATGAGTAGAGTCAGCAACAAGCTGATGATGCCCAGGAGGACCTGGAGTGCGATCTGAATGATTGCCATGGGTTTAGATTACCTAACTTCGCGTACTAAACGATTATATAGCCAGATGCTTCTGGAATCGAGCGATACCGCTGAACTCCTCGGCATCTAGAGATGCGCCACCGACGAGAACGCCGTCGACTTCGGGGCTCTTCAAGAACCCAGCGACGTTTGCGGCCTTCACCGAACCGCCGTAAAGGATTCGAGTTTGGTCGGCAACTGCGTCGCCGAATGCTTCGCGAATCGCTGTGCGGATCTTGACGGCCACGCTTGCCGCTTGTTCTGGAGTTGCTACTTGCCCAGTGCCGATGGCCCAAACCGGTTCGTAAGCAATAACGAACTCACCAAGAGTCGCGTGGTCGGCAAGTGCGGCCAGGGTTTGGCGAACCGGCACGGCGGCCGCACCTTCGCTCTCGAGTTGTTCTAGTGTCTCGCCAACGCAGATCACAGGCACGATTCCGTTACGGAAGCTAGCGGCAACCTTTGCCTGGACTACCGAGTCGTCCTCGCTGTGATACTGGCGTCGCTCCGAGTGGCCGATTAGGGCATACTTCACGGCGAGCTTCTTAAGCGCGATGCCCGATACTTCGCCGGTGTATGCGCCAGAGTCGAAGGCAGAGATGTCTTGCGCGCCGAGGGTGAGCTCGAGCTTGTCGGCGTCGATAAGGGTCTGGATCGAACGAAGGCTGGTGAAGCCTGGGAACACGGTGACTTCGGCAGTTGAGTAGTCGTGACCGGCGTCCTTGAGGGTCCAGGCGAGTTTCTGCACCAGGGCAATGCCTTGCTGGTGATCAAGGTTCATCTTCCAGTTTCCGGCGATGAAAGCAACACGATTAGTCATTTAGAACCTCTAGTCCAGGTAGTTTTTTGCCTTCTAAAAACTCAAGGCTAGCGCCGCCACCGGTTGAGATGTGGCCGAATTGTGAGTCTTCAAAACCGAGGACGCGAACAGCCGCCGCTGAGTCACCTCCACCGACGACCGAGAAGCCGTTCATTTCGGTTAGCGCTTTGGCGACCGCTCGGGTTCCGTTTGCAAACTTGTCGATCTCGAAAACGCCCATCGGCCCGTTCCAGAACACCGTTTTTGCCCCGAGAATTTCGCGCGCAAAATTCTCTGCCGACTGAGGTCCAATATCTAGGCCGAGGCCAGAGGCACCAAACGGCGAACCTTCAATTGCGTCGGCAGCTGTGATCGAAACCTCTGCGTCAGCGCCGAACTTGCTAGCGACCACGATGTCGGTTGGGAGCACGATTTCGACGCCCAGTTGCTTGGCACGAGCGAGGTATTCGGTGACCACGGGAATCTGGTCAACCTCGAGAAGCGAAGAACCGACCTTGTGGCCGAGAGCGGCTAGGAACGTGAAGACCATGCCACCACCGATCAGGAGCTTGTTCACAGTCGGCAGTAGGTGGTCTATGACGCCGAGCTTGTCAGACACCTTCGAACCGCCTAAGACGACCGCGTATGGCCGTTCTGGGCTCTTGGTGAGGCGCTCGAGAACCTCGAGTTCCTTCTCGATTAGGAAGCCGGCATAGGAGGGCAGTAGCTGCGCCAGCTCGTAAACCGAAGCTTGTTTGCGGTGTACAACTCCAAAACCATCGGAAACCATGATGTCTGCGAATTCGGCAAGTTTGCTTGCGAATTCCCGGCGCTCGTCTTCGCTCTTGGAGGTTTCGCCAGGGTTGAAGCGCAGGTTTTCGAGGACTACAACTCCCCCGCGTTCCAAAGTAGTAACCGCAGCGCGAGCTGCGCTACCGACGGTGTCGCCAGCGAAGGCAACCGGACTACCGAGCAATTCACTTAGGCGGTTCGCAACTGGCTCAAGCGAATATTTAGCTTCGGGAGCGCCTTCCGGGCGGCCGAGGTGAGAAATCACGATTACCTTTGCGCCCTGATCGACCAGGTACTTGATGGTTGGCACCGAGGCAACGATTCGACCATCATCGGTAATTCTGGTGCCGTCAAGGGGAACGTTTAGGTCGCAACGGATTACGACCCGCTTGCCGTCGAGGTGCGCGAGTTCGGAGAGCTTTCGCATTTTTAGAGTTTGCTTGCGACGAGTTCGGTTAGCTCGACTAGTCGGTTCGAGTAGCCCCACTCGTTGTCGTACCAAGAAGAAAGCTTGACGGTGGTGCCGCCAATGACCTTCACTAGGCCAGCGTCGAAGATCGAAGAGTGTGGGTCGGTGACGATGTCGCTAGAAACAATTTCGTCCTCGGTGTAAAGCAAGATTCCCTTAAGTGGGCCACTTGCAGCCGCCGCCTTGTAAACGGCCTTGATTTCTTCGATTGTCACTTCGCGCTTAGAAACCAGGGTTAGGTCGACGATCGAGCCGGTCGGAACTGGAACGCGAAGAGCGAAGCCGTCAAGCTTTCCCTTTAGTTCTGGAAGGACTAGTCCGATTGCCTTGGCTGCACCGGTTGACGAAGGAACGATGTTAATCGCAGCAGCGCGAGCGCGACGAAGGTCGCTGTGCGGGCCGTCTTGCAAGTTTTGGTCTGCGGTGTAGGCGTGAACCGTGGTCATCAGGCCGTTGACGATGCCGAAGGTGTCGTTGAATACCTTAGCCAGCGGAGCCAAGCAGTTTGTCGTGCAAGATGCGTTAGAGATGATGTGGTGGTTCGCAGGGTCATAAAGGTGCTCGTTCACGCCGATTACGAAGGTTGCGTCCTCGCCGGTGGCAGGTGCCGAAATAAGTACCTTTTTAGCGCCGGCCTCGATGTGCTTTCTAGCACTCTCGGCGTCAGTGAAGCGCCCGGTCGATTCGATAACGATGTCTACGCCCAGGTCTCCCCAACCGAGGTTTGCCGGGTCGCGCTCGGCTAGTACCTTGATTACGTTGCCGCCAACGATGATGTTCTGACCATCGACGCGGACGTCCTGGTGTAGCCGCCCGGTCACCGAGTCATACGTCAGGAGGTGGGCCAGTGCGGTCGGGTCGCTGAGGTCGTTTACTGCGACGATCTCAAGATCGGTACCCTTCGCGAGTTCTGCACGAAGGTAGTTACGCCCGATTCGACCGAAGCCATTGATGCCAACACGAGTAGCCAATTTATCTCCCAATTATGAAGGTTTTAGTACAAACAAATGAATGACTCTGCCGCGCACCATTGGGAGCAAAATGTCCACTATCAGACTAGCAGTAGACCCTTGGTTTGCGTGCGAGCCGCCTCAAATCGGGCGTTGATGTCTGGCCAAGAAATGATGTTCCAGAAGGCCTTGACGTATTCTCCCTTGACGTTCTGATAGTCGAGGTAGAAGGCGTGCTCCCACATGTCGAGCATCAAAAGTGGAATGCTGCCGGCTGCAAGGTTTCCCTGGTGGTCGTAGAGCTGCTCGATGATCAGCTTTTCGCCGAGGATGTCCCAGGCGAGGATCGCCCAACCGGAACCCTGGATGCCAAGAGCAGCGGCGGTGAAGTGAGCGCGGAACCCATCGAACGAACCGAAGAATTCATCGATCGCAGCAGCAAGCTCGCCGGTTGGCTTGTCGCCGCCCTCCGGTGACATGTTGCGCCAGAAAACCGTGTGGTTTACGTGACCGGCAAGGTTGAAGGCTAGGTCTTTCTGAAGCTTGTTCACCCAGGTCAGGTCGTTCTTTTCGCGTGCCTCTTCGAGAGCCTCGAGGGCGAGGTTTGCACCGTTGACATAGGCAAGGTGATGCTTGTCGTGGTGGAGCTCCATGATTTTGCCCGAGATGTTCGGCTCGAGGGCTCCGTAGTCATAACTTAGGTCTGGAAGTACGTATTTGCTCATGATGTCTCCAACTGTTCTTGAGTAAAGTCTATTCCGCGTCGCCCAAATAGGCCTCGGTTGAAGGTATGCCAAGTTCTTCGGCCTTCTTATCGGCCATGGCCAGAAGCCTGCGAATCCGACCAGCGATTGCGTCCTTGGTCATAGGTGGATCGGCTAGGTGTCCAAGTTCATCGAGGCTGGCCTGCTTGTGCTTGAGGCGCAACTCCCCCGCGTATTTCAAGTGATCGGGAATATCCTCACCCAAGATTTCGAGTGCTCTCGCGACCCTGGCTCCCGAGGCAACGGCGGCCTGAGCGCTACGGCGCAGATTGGCGTCGTCGAAGTTGGCTAAGCGGTTAGCTGTCGCTCGAACCTCGCGGCGAAGGCGCAGCTCTTCCCAGCGCAAAACCTGAGTGTGCGCGCCCATGTGGGTCAGCATCGTGGCGATTGCTTCGCCTTCTCGAATAACGACTCGGTGCACTCCTCGAACTTCGCGCGCCTTTGCTATTACACCCAAACGCCTTGCCACGCCAACCAGAGCCATGGCAGCTTCGTTCCCAGGTGCGGTTACCTCAAGCGAAGCCGAGCGGCCGGGATCGGTCAGTGAGCCGTGTGCTAGGAACGCTCCTCGCCAAACGGCCTGCGCCTCTTCGATGGTGCCCGAAACTAATGCAGACGGTAACCCTCTAACTGGACGTCCGCGGCCGTCTAGGAGGCCGGTCTGACGCGCTAGAACGTCGCCTTGGGCGAGTACTCGAACCTGGTAGTGGCTCTGCTTGCGGATTCCTCCGGCAGAGATGACAGCAAATTCGCTTTTCACACCAAAAATTTCGGCTAAGTCCTTGCTGATTCGGCGTGCGGTTGCAGAACTGTCCACCTCAACCTCAATGGCGACGCGTCCGGCGATCAGGTGCAAACCACCGGCAAACCTCAGAATGGTGGAAAGCTCGGCCACGCGAACCGAATTCTTTTTGATTTCGATTCTGGCCAGTTCATCCTTTAGGTCAGCGGTTAGCGCCATCTCTACTCCTTGCCTAGGTCGCGGTGTTTTAGATTCACGGCGACATCTGGTTCTTTTGACAGCAGCTCTGCAATCTTGGTCGAAATTGCCACCGAACGATGTTTTCCGCCCGTGCAGCCGATGGCGATGGTTGCGTAGCGCTTGTTTTCGGACTGATAGCCACGAAGCACCGGTCTTAGAGCGTTCACATATGATGCCACGAATTCTTCGGCTCCCGGGCTGGCGAGCACGTACTTGCTCACCACGTCGTCCTGGCCGTTGAATGGTCGAAGCTGCTCCTCCCAAAACGGGTTTGGCAGGAATCGCATGTCGGCGACCATATCTGCATCGGTGGGCAACCCGTATTTGAAGCCGAACGACATCACGGTCAGCTGGAGGCGACTCGAGTGTTCCAACGAAAAGTGATCGGTTATTTTGGTGCTGAGCTGGTGGATGTTGAGATCGCTGGTGTCGATGACCACGTCAGCTTTTTCGCGCAAACTGACCAGACGTTCGCGTTCGATAGCGATTCCGTCGAGAATCGTGCCGTTGCCCTGCAGCGGGTGCGGCCTGCGAACCTGTTCGAAACGTTTGACCAGTGCCCCTTCGTTGGCTTCTAGGAACAGCACCCTTAGGTTTACGTGTCGACCTTGGAGTTGGTTGAGGTGATCTTCGAACTCTCCGAAGAATTCCCGACCTCTTACATCGATGATTACGGCAAGCTTTGGAAGCTTGTTATCGGTGAGGGTGAAAAGATCGCTGATCGGCGAGAGCATCTGCGGGGGTAGATTGTCGACAACGTACCAGCCGAGGTCTTCGAGGGCGTTGCCAACGGTCGAGCGGCCGGCGCCAGACATGCCAGTTACGATAAGTAACTCGTGCTTTTTATCAGGCAAAATCTCACCCCTCTCCAAGTGAGATAACTTTACCCCGAATGCGACACGCCGAAGGAGAATTATTCGGCTAGGGCTTCCAGGATCTGTTTTGCCAGGACCGGCCCAATGCCCGCGACCGATGCAATTTCGTCCTGATTAGCAAGTCGAAGGCGCTTTGCCGAGCCGAAGTGCTTCAGAAGAGCAGATACACGTTTTTCGCCGAGCCCGGGAATTTCTATCAAGACTGAGGCGATTGCCATCGAACGCTTCTTGCGCTGGAAGGTGATTGCAAATCTGTGTGCCTCGTCGCGAATTCGCTGTAGCAAGAAAAGTTCATCGGTGGCTCGAGGCAGAATCACCGGGTATTCGATCCCTGGAATCCACACTTCTTCGAGTCGCTTTGCGAGACCCACAACTCGAAGCCCGGAGATGCCCGAATCCTTGATTGCACGCGCTGCGGCATTGACCTGCGGTAGTCCGCCGTCGACGATTAATAGCGACGGCCGGTAGGCGAACTTGGTGGCATCGAGCTCCGAGTCGCCTTCTTTCAGGTACTTCAAACGCCTGCTCAGCACCTGGTAGATCGAGTCGGTGTCGTCGGTCGTGTTCTCGATCGAGAACCTGCGGTAGTGATCCTTCTTCGGGAGACCGTCTTCGAAAACAACCATCGACGCGACTACATCCGTGCCTGAGAGGTGCGAAACATCGAAACATTCGATACGCAGCGGTGCATTCTCGAGGTCGAGTGCCTTTTGAATCCCCGCCAGTGCGTCGGCTCGGGCCGTGAAGTCTGATGAACGTTTGGTCTTGTAAAGCATCAACGAGTGCTTTGCGTTGGTGTGTGCTGTCTCGGCGAGAGCCCGTTTGTCTCCGCGCATCGGTATCCGAAGATCTACCTTCGAACCGCGGAGATCGCTAAGCCACTGGGTCATCGCCTTTGCGTCGGTTGGCAGCTCGGGAACCAGAATCTCCTTCGGTAGCTCCTCCGGTTCGGCACCGAGGTAATTGTTTTGGAGCGCGTATTCGACGATTTCAGCCAGCGAACGCTCGAGCTCTTTATCGACCACCCACCCGCGCACTCCCCTGATGCGACCACCACGCACCTTGAACAAGCTCACCGCGGCGGCCAGTTCGTCGTCGGCGATGCCAAAAAGATCGGCGTCGGTGTCGTCGCTAAAAACCACGGTTGATTTTTCTAGGACCGCTTCGAGGGCCGAAACCTGGTCGCGTAATTTGGCGGCCCGTTCGTAATTTTGATCCTCGCTGGCTTTGGCCATTTGGTTTCGCAACAGCTCGATGTGTTTGGTGTCGTTACCAGACATGAAATCGGTGAAGTCCTTGGCGATCTCCTTGTGCTCCTGCGGGGTTACTCGACCGACACAGGGCGCAGCACACTTGCCAATGTCACCCAGGAGGCAGGCGCGGTTTGTCGCGGCCGCACGCTGGTAAACCCCGGTGCTGCAGGAGCGCACGGGGTAAACCTTGAGCAGTGTGTCCAAGGTTTCGCGGATCGTCCAAGCCTGGGTGTATGGGCCAAAGAACTTGGTACCACGGTTATCGCGGTTGCGCGTGACAAATGCCCGAGGCACTTTATCCCCCATTGAGATAGCGAGGTACGGGTAAGATTTGTCGTCTTTGAATCGCACATTGAACTGCGGGTTGTATTCCTTGATCCAGGTGAATTCGAGTTGCAGGGCCTCGAATTCCGATTTCACAATCGTCCACTGCAAATCTGTCGCGGTTTCGACCATCTTGCGCGTTCGCGAATGCAGGGTTTCAGGATTGGCAAAGTAGCTGCTCAGGCGTGAGCGAAGGTTCTTGGCCTTGCCTACGTAGATAACCCGACCGGTCTTGTCGAACCACCGGTAGACACCGGGATTAGTCGGAATGTCCGAGGTTTTAGGGCGCCAGGACAAGTGGCCAGACATTATTTAGTCGGCCTTCAAAATCTTGCCGAGGAACGAACCGGTGAACGATTTGGGGTTCTTGGCGACTTGTTCGGGAGTGCCAATCGCGACAATCTCGCCGCCCCGGAAGCCGCCCTCTGGGCCTAGATCGATCACGTGGTCGGCGCACTTGATTACGTCGAGGTTGTGCTCGATCACAATCACCGTGTTGCCCTTTTCGACCAGCCCATTTAGCACGAGAAGTAATTTGCGAACGTCCTCGAAGTGCAGCCCGGTTGTCGGTTCATCTAATACGTAGATAGAGCGACCGAAGCTGCGTTTTTGCAATTCGGTGGCGAGCTTCACTCGCTGTGCCTCACCGCCCGAAAGTGTCGTAGCAGACTGACCGAGGCGAACATAGCCCAGACCAACATCGACCAGGGTGTTCAGGTAGCGAGCGATGGCCGTAATCGGGGCAAAGAACTCGGCGGCGTCGCTGATTGGCATCTCGAGAACCTCGGCGATGTTCTTCCCCTTGTAGTGCACCTGCAGGGTTTCGCGGTTGTAGCGCTCTCCGTGACAGACCTCGCAGGCCACGTAGACGTCTGGCAAGAAGTTCATCTCGATACACAGGGTGCCATCGCCAGAGCAGGCTTCGCAGCGGCCGCCCTTCACGTTGAACGAGAAGCGACCCTGCTGATAACCGCGGGTCTTGGCCTCGATGGTTTCGGCAAAAAGTTTGCGAATGTGGTCGAATACGCCGGTATAGGTCGCCGGGTTTGATCGCGGCGTGCGCCCAATTGGGTTCTGGTCGACGTGTACGACCTTGTCGAGCAGTTCGAGCCCTTCGATGCGCGTGTGGCGACCTGGCACTCCCTTAGCGCCGTTGAGGGCGTTAGCGAGAACCTGGTAGAGAACGTCGTTGACCAGCGACGACTTGCCCGAGCCGGAGACTCCGGTGACAGCGGTTAGAACACCCAGAGGGAACTCTACGTCGACATCCTTAAGGTTGTTTTCTTTCGCGCCAACGACCTTGACGATTCGTTCGCGATCGATCGGGCGTCGCTGCTTGGGAGTCTCGATGCTCTGTCGCCCAGCCAAGAAGTCGCCAGTTAGCGACTTGGTGTTCTTGAGTAGCTCCGCGTAGGTTCCGCTGTGTACGACTTCACCGCCGTGAACTCCGGCGCGCGGGCCGATGTCGACGACCCAGTCGGACGCCTTGATTGTGTCTTCGTCGTGTTCGACCACGATCAGGGTGTTGCCAAGGTCGCGGAGTTTGATCAGAGTTTCGATGAGGCGCAAGTTATCGCGCTGATGCAGACCAATCGAAGGCTCGTCGAGGACGTAGAGCACGCCGGTCAGGCCGGAACCAATCTGTGTGGCAAGGCGAATTCTCTGGGCCTCGCCACCCGAGAGCGAGCCAGCGGCGCGTTCGAGACTGAGGTAATCGAGACCAACCGCCAGCAAAAAATCGAGGCGAGCTTTGATTTCGCGGAGCACCTGCGCTGCGATCTTGGCATCGCGCTCGTCCAACTCGATGGTCGAGAAGAATGCCACGGCTTCACCGAGACTCAGTTCGGTTATGTCTGCGATGGACTTGCCAAACACCTTGACCGCGAGAACCTCGGGCTTTAGTCGCTTGCCGTCGCAATCCGGGCAAGGAATCTCACGAAGGTATCCAGCCCAACGGTCACGCGACCAGTCAGACTCGGTTTCCACGTGCTTTCTCGAGACGTAAGCGAGGACGCCTTCAAATCCGGAGGTGTAGCGCAACTCACGCCCATAGCGGTTCTTCCACTTCACCTTGACGTCGAAGTTGTTGCCAAACAGGATCGCTTCGCGCACCTCTTCGTCGAGCTCCTGCCAAGGAGTATCGAGCGAGAATTCGAGCTCTTCGGCCAAACCCTGAACCATGCGCTGGTAGTAAGGGAACAAACCTTTGCCGGCCTGTGACCAAGGCAATATTGCCCCACCGTTGACGCTCGCCCCCGAATCGCCGATGACTAACGTCGCGTCAACCTGCATCTTGGTTCCGAGGCCGCTACAGGCTGGGCAGGCACCGAATGGAGCGTTGAATGAGAAGGTCCTCGGCTCAATTTCGGTAAGCGTGAGCGCGTGTTCGTTTGGGCAAGACATCTTCTCGCTAAAGATCCGCTGTTCGTCCTTTTTGTCGACGAAGTCAACGATGATTCGACCACCGGCAAGCTTTAGCGCGGTTTCGACAGAGTCTGCTAGGCGCCCGATTATGTCGCTCTTGGCAACTAGGCGGTCGACCACCACCGAGATGTCGTGTTTGAAGGTCTTTTTCAAAGGTAAGGCATCGGCGAGTTGCACGGTCTCACCGTCGACAACGGCTCGGGCGTAACCCTGGGCGCTGAGGTCCTT
>CAIJJH010000049.1 GCA_903820955.1 uncultured Micrococcales bacterium | reverse complement strand
GTGACCTCGAAGCCGCCTGGCACCATCGAGTGGGAGTAATCGGCGTCGGTCGTTTCGCTTAAACTAGGGGCTTATGCGCGACATTCTCGAAGGCCTAAACCCACAGCAACTTGAAGCGGTTGAATACCGCGGTCAGGCTTTGCTGATTGTGGCTGGCGCGGGTTCGGGCAAGACTTCGGTGCTGACTCGTCGCATTGCTCACCTCTTGCAGCACAAAGAGGTTTGGCCTTCGCAGATTCTGGCGATTACTTTCACTAACAAGGCTGCCGGCGAGATGCGTGAGCGCGTGAAGTCGATGTTGGGTGAGGGAGCTGAAGGCATTTGGCTGAAGACTTTTCACTCTGCTTGCGTGATGATTTTGCGCAGGGAGTCGGAGCGGTTGGGGCACGACCCAAACTTCACGATTTACGACTCGGGTGATTCGCGGGCGATCTTCAAGCGATTGATCAAGGAGCTCGGGGCAGATTTGCACAAGCTCTCGCCCGGTGGCGTTGCTTCGGCGGTTTCGAATGCCAAGAACGAGTTGATTGGCGCCGACGACTTTGCTCGAAACATCGACACCTCAGACCCGGCTCAGCGAGCGATTGCCGAGATCTTCACGGCTTACCAGCAGGAGCTTCGCAAGAACAACGCCTTTGACTTCGACGACCTGATCGGCGAGACGGTTCACCTTTTCAGGGCATTCCCTGAGGTGGCAGCGCAATACCAGCGCAAGTTCCGTCAGATTCTGGTTGATGAGTATCAAGACACCAACCACGCGCAATATGCGCTGATTCGCGAGCTGACCAAGCCGTTGCCGATTGAGTTTTCTGAGGTTGACCCGCGCACCGGTGAGGTTTTGCCTCCCGCTTCGCTGACCGTTGTGGGCGACAGCGACCAGTCGATCTATGCGTTTCGCGGGGCCAACATTCGCAACATCATCGAGTTCGAAAAGGATTTTCCGGGCGCGAAGGTGATTCTGCTCGAGCAGAACTATCGCTCGACCAACAACATCTTGAAGGCCGCGAACGCGGTTATTTCGAACAACTTTGACCGCCCGAACAAAAACCTTTGGTCGGCTAAGGGCGACGGCGACAAGATCGTTGGTTACACCGGTTACTCGGGTCACGACGAGGCGCAGTTCATCGCCGATGAGATCGACAAGCTGCACCGCGAGGGTTACAGCTACAGCGAGATTGCTGTCTTCTATCGCACCAACGCCCAGACTCGCGCTCTAGAAGAAATCTTTATTAGGTCGGCTCTGCCATACCGAGTTATTGGCGGCACCAAGTTCTATGAGCGTCAAGAAATCAAGGACGCGTTCGCTTATTTGGTGGCGATTTCGAACATCAAAGATGACCTGGCCGTCCGACGTATTTTGAACGTGCCAAAGCGCGGCATTGGGGACGCCACCGAGACGCAGTTGGCAAAGTTTGCTGAAGGAAATTCGATCTCGGTTCGGGAGTCTCTCTCACATGTTTCGGCGATGCGCTTTGGCCCGAAGATCACCGGCGCGATCACCGAGCTAGGTGCTTTGCTCGATGAGCTCGAGGTTCTCTCGACCACCGACACCGTCGATGCCGTTTTGAGGGCCGCTCTCGATAAGTCCGGTTATAAGGCGTCTTTGCAGGCGTCTCGCGACCCGCAAGATGAGGCTCGTCTTGAGAACCTCGACGAACTCGTTTTGGTTGCCAAGGAGTTTCAGCGCAACAACCCAGAGGGCAAGTTGGCCGATTTCTTGAACGAGGTTGCTCTGGTTGCTGCCGCCGATGACATCGACGACGAATCGGGCACCGTCTCGCTGATGACCCTGCACACGGCCAAGGGCCTCGAGTTCGACGTGGTGTTCTTGACCGGCATCGAAGAGGGTCTGCTGCCGCACAAGATGTCTTTCATTCAGCCCGGTGGCATGGCCGAGGAACGTCGTTTGTTCTACGTGGGCATCACTCGCGCTCGCAAGAAGTTGCACATCTCTTTGGCTCTGGCTCGCTCGATGTTTGGTGACACCGAACCTTCGACTCCGTCTCGTTATTTGCAGGAGGTGCCGGCGGAGCTGATTGAGTGGCGTGATTCGGGCGCTAAGCGCTCGGAGTACCGTGCCTCGATTGCCGACACTCAGGGGTTCAGGGCGGTCGATCGCCCGAAGACCGAGTGGAAGGGCGCTATCGCCTCGGTTCGCAACAATGTTGATATGGTGCTCGAAAAGGGCGACGAGGTTGAGCATGCCGACTTCGGTCGCGGCAAGGTAATCAACGTCACCGGTGAGGGCCCGCGAGCCACCGCC
>CAIJJH010000048.1 GCA_903820955.1 uncultured Micrococcales bacterium | reverse complement strand
TGCCGCCTCGAAGTGAGTTGAATCAACGCCGATGAACATCAAGTGGAGCTTGAAGGACGCCCTCGCGAGACTTTTCGATTCGATCGTTCCGATTCTGCAGATTGTTTTCGCCGCCGGCGTCGGCTATTGGTTCTCGCACTGGGTTTTGGGTCACCAGACCCCACTTCTTTCGGTGACTGTAACGATCACCGCCCTCGGCTTCACCAGGGACGCAAGACCGAGGCGAGTCTTAGAAACCGCGCTAGGAATGATCACGGGAATCGCGCTCTCGGAGTCGATGCTGTTGGCTTTCGGCCCCGGCATCTGGCAGATGGCTATCACGCTCTTGCTCTGTTTGTCGCTCGCTCGGTTCATCTCTGGTAGCGCGTCCTTCGCACTTACAGTTGGAATTCAGGCGATCCTCGTGCAACTTTTGCAGGTGCAGACCGGCGGCGTTTACATGCGCAGTATCGACGGAATCGTTGGCGGTGCAGTTGCCTTGCTGGTGACCGCGCTGATTCCGCGAGACCCGAGAGGCATAGCTCGCAAAGACGCCGGCAAACTTTTTGAGGTTTTCATCGACAGCCTCGAGGCGCTCAAGACCGCAACCCGCGATGTAAACCTTGAGGTTGCCGACGAAACCCTCAGGCAGGTTCGACGAACCCAGCCGCTAATCGATAACTGGCGAATGTCGCTCGACAGTGCTATTTCGATCAGTCGAGTCTCGCCGTTCCTGATCAAGTACCGCGACGAGCTGCGCGGTCAGGTGCGTTTAATGCGCGGCATGGATCTCGCCACTCGAAACCTTCGGGTCGTCGCCAGACGCATAGACTTTCTGCTGCGAGACGGGCAAAAGCGCCCCCACCTTGCCGACCTTTTCGAGCAACTCTTGGCAGGAGCTGGTTTGCTGAAGAAGGGGCTCTCCGAGCCCGAGGCGCTTGGCGATGCCCAAGAGGTGTTTCTCGAGGTAATTCACCAGCTCGATCCGAAGAAGTTTGGTCTGGCCGATCAGATTCGCGAAGCCTCGGTTTTGCTGTTGCTACGCCCGATGCTTGTTGATCTGCTCTGCGCCAGCGGCATGAGCGAGGAAGACGCCCGAGAAGAACTGCCCGAAATCTAGGGCTTTACCGCGTTCCAGTCGACCGTCACTTCACCCAAGCGCCAGCGCTTGCGATTTACCGTTATTGGCCACCCCTCACCAACCAGTTGCTCGCAAACCGCGACCCAGCGCTGAATCGCCCCGAAGGTCGAAAGCGGTGCCTGCATCGCCCAGGCCTTGTCTAGAGCCGAGAGCCAGTCGTGGACTCTCTCGCCGGGAAGGTTGTGGTGAATCAGTGCCTTTGGGAGCCGTTCGGCAACCTTGCTCGGTTGCTCTAACCCGTTCAGTCTCAGCGAGATGGTGAACCAGAGTGGCCTAACTGCGTCCAGTGTGACCCAAGAACTCAAGCGCCCGATTTCGTCGCAGGTGCCTTCGATAAGTAGCCCGCCGGGTGCGAGCCTCGACTGCATCAGTTGCCAGGCGGCGGCCACTTCAGATTCGTCGTATTGACGAAGTACGTTGAAGGCGCGAATCACCGTTGCCGCTTTCAGCCCAGCGGGCAGGGGAGTTTCGAAACCGCCGTGGGTGAAATCGAGCCCCGGTTGCGCAATCGCAAGGCCGCGCTCCACCCTCTCGCGTTCGATCTCGACACCGACAACTCGGACGCCCGCATTCACCTTGAGAAGCCGAGCCCGTAGTTCAACCGCGGTGATTGGGCTAGCGCCAAAGCCGAGATCGACGACCACGGGGTTCGGAGTTTTGATGATCGGCAGGCTCGCGATGTAGCGGTCGACTCGACGCAACCGATTTGGGTTGGTCGTGCCACGCGTCACAGTGCCGATTGGTTTTGCCACGCTCTAAACTTAAGTCATGGCTCACAAATACACACTCATCCTGCTACGTCACGGCAACAGCACCTGGAACCAGGAGAACCTATTCACCGGCTGGGTCGACGTGGATCTCAGCGAACAGGGTCGCGCCGAGGCACAACGTGCCGGCGAACTGCTGGCCGAGAGTGGCCTCAAACCAGAGCTTCTCTACACCTCGCGTCTAAAGCGCGCGATTAATACCGCGCACATTGCGCTGAACGCCGCCGAGCGTTCGTGGATCGACGTCAAGCGCGACTGGCGCCTAAACGAGCGTCACTACGGCGCACTGCAGGGCAAAGACAAGGCTCAAACTCTTGCCGAGTACGGCGCCGAGCAGTTTCAAATCTGGCGTCGTTCGTTCGACGTTCCACCACCACCGATCGACGACAACGACAAGTATTCACAGGCCCACGACGAGCGCTACGCGGGTCTGAGCGAGATTCCTAAGACCGAGTGCCTCAAAGATGTCTTGGTTCGCATGCTTCCACTCTGGGACGACGAAATTAAGCAGGATCTAATCGCCGGCAAGACCGTGCTGGTCACCGCACACGGCAACTCGCTTCGCGCGCTGGTCAAGCATCTAGATGGCATCAGCGACGAAGACATTGCCGAACTGAATATCCCAACCGGAATCCCATTGGTTTACAAGTTGGACGAAAACTTCAAGCCACTGATTGCCGGCGGCGAATACCTTGACCCAGCAGCGGCAGCAGCCGGAGCGGCTGCAGTGGCAGCTCAGGGCGCTAAGAAGTAGTTAGTTACTCAGACCAGTCGCCGGTGGTCAAATAGCTGACCTTGGCGGAGATGTCGACCACGTGGTCGGCGAAGCGCTCGTGATAACGGCTTGCAAGAGTCACGTCGACGGTGAACATCGCGTTCTCTTTCCAAGAATCGGCTAGAACTGTCTCGAAAACGCCTCGGTGTAGCTCGTCAACTCGCTCGTCTTCGGCCTGAATCGATCGGGCAACGTCTACGTCTGGGTTGGCCAGCAGTTTCGTGATTTTCTTGCCTAGCTCGACGTCTAGTTTGCCCATCTCAACGAAAACCGGCATGAGGCTTTCCGGAACAGCGGACCCAGGGAATCTAAATCGGGCGATCTGCGCGATGTGCGAAGCAAGAGCGCCCATTCGCTCGAGTGAAGCGCTCATGCGAAGAGCCGAAACTAGGATTCGGAGGTCGCGGGCAACCGGAGACTGACGGGCGAGGATCCGAATCACGAGCTCGTCGAGGGTTAGGGCCTTTTCGCTGATGGCGTCGGCGCTGGCGATTGCCTGATCTGCAACGGTGACGTCCGAAGTCGTGAACGCAATGGTCGCGTTTTTCATGACGTTGGTGACGTCGGAGGCAATCTCAACTAGGCGGTCCTGAACCTCTTTGAGTTCATTTTGGAAAACTTCGCGCATGGTGCACCTTCATTCGGTTGCTAGTTAGTAAAGAGCCTCTCAGTGAATAGTAAACGATTGCCAAACAAACCCTTAACCCCGAGAAAAATAGTTTGACTGGAGGTTACCCTTAAGGCGTGAACTTCTGGTTGCTGATACTCGCTTTCGTGCTCGGAATGAGTGCGATGGGTCTGCTCGTGTTTTTCGTTCGCCAGGATGTCTTGGCCAAATACGACGAAGCCGCCGCGATTTCAGATGGTGCAGCCGAACTTCTCGAGGTTTTGGCCGAAGCGGGCATTGTTTTGAGCCCGCAGAACCGAGTGGTTCGAGCCACCACCAGCGCCTTGGCCATGGGTTTGATCCGCGACAGAATCATCGTTCACAAAGAGCTTCTCGAACTCGTGGAGCGCGCTCGAGAATCACAGGTTATCGAGGTCGAAGAGCTCGAACTCAACGCTGGAATCAAGGGTGTCAAGAAGCTTTTCGTTCGCGCTAGGGCTGCAAATCTTGGTGCTGGCAGCGTCCTGTTGATTGTCGATGACAAGACTGAGTCTCAAAGGCTAGACGAAACCCGGCGCGACTTCATGGCCAATATCTCGCATGAACTCAAGACTCCGGTTGGCGCAATCGGCCTGCTCTCGGAGGCGATTCTAGACAACACCAACGATCCCGAACTGGTGCAGAAGTTCTCTGAGAACGTACTCAAGGAGTCCAAGCGGCTCAGCGCTCTGGTTAAAGACATCATTCAGCTTTCTCGGATTCAAGCCGCAGAAACCATTGTCGGAGCCGAGATCATTGATCTGGACGCCGTGGTCCGCGACGCGATAGACCGAAACGCATTCAAGGCCGAGCGTCGAAAGGTGAAAATCGACTACCTGGGCGAAAAAGGTGTTCGGGTAATCGGTGACGAAGAGATGCTCGCGGTGGCATTCAAGAACATCGTCGAAAACGCGATCGTCTACTCAGCCGAGGGTTCAAAAGTCGGGGTCTCACTCTCGCAGAGTGGAAACGTCGCCGAAGTGACAGTCGTCGACGCCGGTGTCGGCATCTCCAAAGAGGATCTCAAGCGAATCTTTGAACGTTTCTACCGCACCGATCCGGCTCGTTCTAGAGAAACTGGCGGAACTGGCTTGGGGCTAAGTATCGTCAAACACGTGATCACTTCTCACCTCGGCGAAATCAAGGTTTCATCAAAGCCGGGAATTGGCTCGACGTTTACCTTGCGGTTACCTTTGGCCGATAAAAAGTTAGTAGCGAAGAAGAAGGTTGCTAATGGCTAAAATCTTGGTCGTCGAAGACGAAGCTTCATACCGCGAAACTCTTGCGGTTTTGTTACCGAAGGAAGGCCACGAGGTTGTGCTCGCAGCCGACGGCCATGAAGCGCTTGCCCGCTTCGCAGATAGCTCCCCAGACCTGATACTCCTCGACTTAATGCTTCCCGGCATCAGCGGCAACGAGGTCTGCCGCACGATTCGTCAAACCTCAAATGTGCCGATCATCATGCTGACGGCAAAAGATTCAGAAACCGACGAGGTCGTGGGGCTCGAAATCGGTGCGGACGATTACATCACCAAGCTTGCGTCATCTTCGAAAATCATTGCCAGAATCAACAAGGTGCTCAGTCGCCGAACCGACCCAGTATTCGATGACGAAGACATACTCACGGCAGGGCCGGTCAGGTTGGACATCGAACGCCACATCGTCACGGTCGATGGCAACAAGGTCGCTTTCCCACTGAAGGAATTCGAGCTGCTCGAGCTTCTGATGCGAAACGTGAATCGCGTGTTGCCGCGTCATCTGATCATTGAGCGAGTCTGGGGCTCGAACTACTTCGGCGACACCAAGACCTTGGACGTGCACGTGAAACGCTTGCGAAACAAAATTGAGCCTGATTCGGAGCGCCCTCAGCACCTTATAACGGTGCGAGGCCTCGGTTACAAGTTCGAAGCCTAGTTTTTGAAGTAAGGCGCGTACTGCTCTAGAGTGCCGTCAAGAATCGGAACCGTTACTGGCAACCCGGTGGCGCCGTCGATCGAAACCCAGATAGTTGTGTTGCTTCCTGGGCGCCCCGAGATATTCAAATCGAGAGCTGGGACCCCTGGGTTTGAACCCCAAGACACCGCTTCACCGGCTGGGATTAAAACGGGTTGGGTTTTTGCAAATAAGTCAAAGTCCACAAACTGAATCTGCAGCTGAACATCTTTGTCGCCAGTGTTGACTGCCGCACCAATTAGTTTGCCGACACCGGTTCCGGTGCTCAGGTAGATCATGTTGCGAAGCTTTACGTTGCCGATGTTGGCGAGGGTGCCGTCGCTAGAGATGGCGACCATTTCGTTCTCGGCTTGGCTGGTCAGGCTACAACCAGTGGTTCCGAGGAGCAGTGTGGCGGCCAGGAAACCTACGGTGACGGTTTTTTGAATGTTCATAATTCCTTAAATGGGCAGCAGACCCGTCTAGTTTACCCTTTAGAAACTTGGGTGTCTGTGGTAAAATCGTTCTTTCGAAGGGAATTAACTCCATGGCAACCCCAGCTCACCTCAAAAAGGGCAAGACAGTAATGTATCCGCACCACGGTGCGGCAAAAATCGTCGAAATCGCCGATCGCCCATTCCGCGGAGAGGTTGAGCCACACCTTCGCCTCGAGGTTTCAATCACCTCGCTGCACATTTGGATCCCGGTATCGAAGATCGGAACAGACGAAGGTCAGGTTCCTGTTCGCAAGGTTATCGACGACGACCAGCTCAAAGAGGTCAAGAAGTGCCTTCGCGAAGAATTCGTCGAAGAACCAACCAACTGGTCACGCCGTTACAAGGCCAACAACGAAAAGCTCGACTCGGGCGAGGTCATGAAGGTCGCTCAGGTGGTTCGCGACCTTTGGCGCCGCGACCAAGACAAGGGTCTTTCGGCTGGCGAAAAGCGCATGCTCGCCAAGGCTCGTCAGGTTCTTGAATCCGAGTGGGCTCTCGCCCGCGGTATCACCGAAGAAGCGGCTGCCGGCGAGGTCGAAAAAGTTCTCTCCACCAAGAAGGACTAACCTGCCATGACGCCGGATCTAGCGGTGGTTTTGGTTGCCGGTGGTCTCGGTTTGCGCCTTGGCGCAGACAAACCGAAGGCTCTGGTTGAGTTTTCGGGCAAGACAATCCTTGAACACGCACTTAGTGGAGCTTCGCGCGCTCGCGGGCTGAGCCAAATAGTGGTCGCGGCACCCGCAGGCCACCTCGAGCAGGTTTCACGGCTTGTGGCAGAAGCCGTTGGCGATGTTCAATACGTTGTCGTTGCCGGAGGGGGCACTCGCCAGCAATCGATTGCAAACGCCCTCGCTGTTGTGACCGCCCAAATCGTCCTAGTTCACGATGCGGCCAGGGCTTTCACCCCGGCAGCCGTTTTTGACCGGGTCGCCGATAGCGTTCGCGAGACAGGCATGGGCACGGTGCCAGTTCTCGAGGTTGTCGACACGATCAAACGAGTCGAGGGTGAGCAGGTTCTCGAAACCGTTGATCGAAGCCAGCTTCGCCGGGCACAGACACCCCAAGGCTTTATGACTGCTGCACTTTTGGCCGGATACGCAGGCGCCACCTCTGACTTCACCGACGACGCCGCGCTGATGCAGGCCGCCGGAGCCTCGATTCGATTCGTTGAAGGCGACGTCAAGGCATACAAGATCACGACCGCAGAAGACCTCGAAACCGAAACTCGAACCGGCGTTGGCACCGACACCCACCGGTTCACCGAAGACTCAGCAAAGCCGCTGTACCTCGGCACAGTGCTCTGGGAGGGCGAGCGAGGCTTGGACGGCCACTCCGACGGCGACGCCCTCAGCCACGCCATTGTGGACGCGCTGCTTTCGGCCGCGGGTCTCGGAGACATCGGTTCAAACTTCGGCGTAAACCGCCCAGAATTTTCAGGCGCAAACGGTTCGGTGTTCCTAGCCGAGACGATTCGCCTTTTGGATGCCGCAGGCTGGCAGGTCGGCAATGTTTCGGCGCAAATCATCGGCAATCGCCCGAAGGTTGCCCCTCACCGCGGCAAAGTCGAGACCGCACTGACCGCACTGATCGGGGCACCGGTCACAATCGGCGCAACGACCACCGACGGTCTCGGATTCCTAGGCAACGGCGAGGGAGTCGCCGCTGTGGCTACCGCACTTATCAAAAGGCGCTTGGATAGGCTGGAATCGTGAGCCTAAGCCTGCAAGACTCAAAAACTGGGCAGCTGCGCGCCTTCGCACCAATCAAGCCCGGTGAGGCTTCCATCTACGTTTGTGGGCCGACAGTTCAGTCAGCACCGCACCTAGGCCACCTTCGAAGTGCCGTGGCCTTCGACATCATCGCCAATTGGTTGCGAATCGGTCACGGCTTAGACGTGAAAATGGTTCGAAACGTCACCGACATCGACGACAAGGTTCTTGCGAACGCCAAGGAGCAGGGGCGCGACTGGCGCGAACTCGCGGCCGAAGTCGATGCGCTCTTCAACTCGGTTTACGAGTCAATCGGCGCAGGAGTCGAGAACCGCCCGCACGCGACCGAACACATTGCCGGCATGATCTCGCTGATCGAAACCCTGATCGAACGAGGGCATGCGTACCAGGCCGACGGAAGCGCCAACGTGTTCTTCGACACCGCATCGTGGTCAAGTTACGGTGAACTGACCAACCAAAAGCTTGAAAACATGGAGGGCGAGGCCATCGGTGGTGGTCGCAGAGCCGCTCACGACTTTGCGCTCTGGAAGGCTCCGAAGGTAGGCGAACCAGAAACCGCCGCCTGGGATTCACCCTGGGGTGTTGGGCGACCGGGTTGGCACATCGAGTGCTCGGCTATGACCTACGCGGAATTCGGCGAATCCTTCGACATTCACGGTGGCGGGCTCGACCTTAGGTTTCCGCACCACGAAAACGAGCTGGCGCAATCGAGTGCGGCAGGTTACGGCTTCGCTAGCTATTGGTTGCACAACGGCTTGGTCACGGTTTCGGGGCAGAAAATGTCCAAGTCTTTGGGCAACGGTGTCTCGGTCGATGAGGTATTCGATCAGGGGAGCCCCACGGCTGTTCGCTACTGGCTCGGATCGGCGCACTACCGATCGAATCTCGACTATTCCCCAGGCGTTATCGCCGAGG
>CAIJJH010000047.1 GCA_903820955.1 uncultured Micrococcales bacterium | reverse complement strand
GGCGGTAGACGAGTTGTCGAAGAAACTTACTTTTGGTTTGTTTATCTTGACAATCGCTGTTGCCCTGATCGGCTCGGGTCTTTGGTTGGCATTGGCACCCACAGAACTTGGCAACGCGGTGTTCTGCGCGTCGGCGGTCTTGCTCGCGGCAAACCTGTCGATTGTCAGTAATGTCAGCTCTCTGGTGAACACCCTGATGGCCGCGATTGCCGGTTCGGGCGGAATTCTGGTGCGAACTAGAACTGCGCTATACAGATTGCGCAAGTCGCACATCGTGGTGCTGAACCTAGTCGGCACGCTAACCGCGGGTGACCCGAAGTTGGTCGAGATTCATCTGGCCAAGGGCACTTCGCTCGGCAGCGCAAACGAGGTTTTGGCTATCGCAGCGGCCGCTGATGCGAACAGCGATCACTTGCTCGCTCGATTGATTGGTTCGACTGCCAAAGATAGAAATCTCGCGGAGCCGGCGCTTTACGAGATTGAAAAAATCTCGACGGGTGTCTCTGCTCGCATGGACGGCAGTTCGGTGCTGGTTGGCAGTGCTGCCACCTTGACGCAAAACAATGTGCCAATCGATGTTCAAGACCTGGTCAAGGTTGCCGACGCCAACTCGAAGGGCAATTCGGTCGTCTACGTTGTAATCGACTATCTCTTGGTCGGTTACCTCGAGTTCAAAGACGAGGTGCGCGAGACGGCTCGAGAAGCCGTGACCAGGTTGCGGTTGCAACGCAAACGGGTGATCGCCATTTCGGGTGAAGCCGAAGGTGTCGTTGCCGGCGTTTGTGCCTCCCTGGGAATCGTGGAGTACTTTGCCGAGGTGTTGCAAGATCGCAAACTCGACATCATCGACCGTTTGCGTCAGGACGGCTCGATAATCACCGTTGTTGGAGACGCCTTCGCCGATGCCCAAACGCTTGCTGCGTCGGACGTGGCAGTCGCATTGGGTGTAGGGGGAGAACTAGGCACTCAATCTGCCGACGTCCTAGTTATTTCTGACGAACCGAGAGCCGTTTCGAGAATCATGCGGCTTGCTGGGCGCTCCAATCGCACGGTAAATTCCTTGCTGATTTTTGTGACCATTTTGAATGTTCTTGGTGTCTCTGCTGCCGGTTTCTACCCCTTGCCGCTGGCTACCGCGGGGTTGGTGCTGATCTCGACGCTGATAGCGGGCAATTCGATTTGGAGATTGGGAAAGTAACTCATGAAGACACTAGGGCTAATCGTTAACCCCACCTCCGGTGGCGGCAAGGGCCGGGCGCTCGGTGAACAGTTCGTCGCAGGTCTTCGCGAGTTGGGTCTTGACTACCTTGACCTGTCGGCAAACTCGGCAGCCGAGGCGCTGGCAAAGGGCAGGGGAGCGATTACCGACGGACTTATCGACGGCCTAGTTGTGCTCGGTGGCGACGGCATGGTGCACCTAGGGGTCAATCTTTGCGCCGAGACCGATTTGCCGCTGATGGTGGTCGGAGCTGGCACCGGCAACGATTCGGCCAGGCTGTTTGGCATGCCGATTCACGATATTCCCGCTTCGCTTGCATACCTTGCCGCAAATCTTAGAAACGTTAGATCGGTGGACGCAGGTCGGGTCACCAACGAATCCGGCGTGCACACATTTTTCGGCAGCGTTTCGGCTGGCTTCGATGCCATCGTCAATGCTCGGGCCAACACTCTTAAGTTTCCTAAGGGCAAGAGCAAGTACTCCATCTCGTTGTTTATCGAACTGCCGCGCTTCAAACCAATCGAGTACGAGGTGGTGATCGATGGCGAGACCAGACACCTGACCGCGATGCTGATCGCCGTTGCCAACGCTCCCGCCTACGGAGGTGGGATGTTGATTTCGCCTAGTTCCTCAGTTACCGACGGCAAGCTCGACCTGTTCATCGTTCACAAAATCAGTCGCTTCGAGTTGGTTCGCCTATTTCCTAAGGTGTTTACCGGTGGTCATATCACTCACCCGGCCGTGGAGTTCGTCAGCGCTTCGAGGGTTGAGCTTCGGGCCAGATCGATTCCCGCCTTCGCCGACGGCGAATCGGTTGGTCAAACCCCGATATCGGTCGAAATTCTGCCAGGAGCGCTCAAGGTATACGGCTAGCGCTTGGTTCAGCCCCTCAGGCTGTGGCATAATCGAAAGGTTGCTTAAACGGCCCCATCGTTTAGCGGCCTAGGACACCGCCCTCTCACGGCGGCAGCGCGGGTTCGAATCCCGCTGGGGTCACGACTCTCGCCACCGATGTTCAACCTCGGTGGCGAGTTTGTTTTAACCCCCAGCCGCCGTCAACTATTCTGAAGCGATGAACCCTACCGAACGCGCAATGCGAGTTCTTGCCGCATTTGCGGTGGGTGATGCCCTGGGAATGCCAACTCAACTGTTTAGCCGAGAACGCGCGAGTGCCCTGCTTGCCGAAGGTGTCTTTGTTGGTGCTCCGATCGATCACGAAATCTGCCCGGGACT
>CAIJJH010000046.1 GCA_903820955.1 uncultured Micrococcales bacterium | reverse complement strand
TGCTCAGGATGATGTCGACCAGGTTTTTACCGATATCGTGGACGTCGC
The DNA here is from genome assembly GCA_903820955.1 of uncultured Micrococcales bacterium. Taxonomy (GTDB): domain Bacteria; phylum Actinomycetota; class Actinomycetes; order Actinomycetales; family Microbacteriaceae; genus Rhodoluna. The sequence goes on along the minus strand of CAIJJH010000046.1, from coordinate 3,828 downwards.
CTCGAACCGTGGCGAGCAAGATCTTGCCCTTTCCGGCGTCGTCCGATTTCTCGATGTGCGGCTCGAGGTGGGCAACGGCCGCCTTCATGACCTCGGCTGATTGCAACACGAACGGAAGCTGCATTTCGCCGCGACCGAAGAGTTCGCCAACTTCCTTCATGCCCTCGAGTAGGTGCAGGTTGATGATGTCCAGCGCGGTCATGGTGATTAACGCTTCGTCGAGGTCTGCCTCGAGCCCCTTGCGTTCGCCGTCGATAATGCGCCGTTGAAGTCGCTGCTCGAGCGGCATCGCAGCAAGTTCGGCGGAGCGAGATTGACGCATAGCCGCGCTGTCAACGCCAGAGAACAGGTCTAGCAACTGGGTTAGCGGGTCGAAGGTCACCGTGCCTTCGGCGTCGTATTCGCGACGGTCATAAATCATGTCGAGGGCAGCGTCTTTTTGCGCTTGAGGAATCTGTGACAGAGGCATGATTCTGGCCGCGTGCACAATCGCCGAGGTTAGGCCGGCGTTCACGCATTCGTGCAAGAAAACGGAGTTCAGCACGTGCCTCGCAGCCGGGTTTAGACCAAACGAAATGTTCGAAATGCCAAGGGTCGACTGAACGCCCGGGAACTCCTCGTGAAGTCGGCGAATTGCGGCAATGGTTTCGATGCCGTCACGGCGAGTCTCGTCTTGACCCGTTGCGATCGGGAACGTGAGGGTGTCGACAGTGATGTCGGCGATACGCATACCCCAGTTGCCGGTCAGGTCGTCGATCAGACGCTTGGCGATTTCAAACTTGTGATCGGCGGTTCGAGCCTGCCCGGTTTCGTCGATGGTTAGGGCGACCACCGCTGCGCCGTGTTCCTTTACGATCGGCATGATTCGGGCAAATCTCGAGGTTGGGCCGTCGCCGTCCTCGTAGTTGACCGAGTTGATCATTGCGCGACCACCGGTGCATTCCAGACCAGCCTCCAAGACGGCCGGTTCGGTCGAGTCGAGGACGAGAGGCAAAGTGGTGGCGGTGACCAGGCGAGAGATCAGCTCGCGAGCGTCACGAACACCATCGCGACCGACATAGTCAACGCAAACGTCGAGCGCGTGGGCTCCCTCACGGGTTTGCGATTTGGCGATCTCTAGGCACTCGTCCCAGTTTTCGGCGAGCATCGCCGCCTTGAACGCCTTCGAGCCGTTGGCGTTGGTTCGCTCACCGATCGACAGGTAGGTCATGGTTTGGTCGAACGGCTGGTGCTGGTAGAGGCTCGAAAGCCCCGGTTCGTCAACCAGCTGCGGGCGCTTCGGAGTCAGATTTTTAACGGCATCGGCTACGGCTCGAATGTGCTCCGGAGTGGTGCCGCAGCAGCCACCGACCAGACCGGCACCGTATTCGCTAACGAATTGCACCTGCGCCTGGGCAAGTTCTTCGGCGGTCAACGGGTAGTAAGCGCCGTCACCAGCGAGAATCGGTAACCCGGCGTTCGGCATGACGACCAGCGGAAGGTCTGAAAACTTGGCCAGGTAGCGAAGGTGTTCGCTCATCTCGGTAGGGCCGGTCGCGCAGTTCAGCCCGATAGCCGAAATGCCGAGCGCCTGAAGCGTGGTCAGGGCGGCCCCGATTTCGCTACCCATGAGCATGGTGCCGGTGGTTTCGATGGTCACCGAGACGATGATCGGAAGTTCGGTAGCGAGCTTGGTCATCGCTCGTTTTGCGCCAATCACTGCGCTCTTGGCCTGCAGAAGATCTTGCGAGGTTTCGATGAGAACAGCATCCGAGCCACCGCGAATCAAGCCCTCGACCTGCTCCTGGTAGGCGTCACGCAGAACCGCGAACGTTGCGTGGCCGAGGCTAGGAAGTTTGGTGCCCGGGCCGACCGAGCCGAGAACCCAGCGTCCCGGGTATTCATCGGCCACTTCGCGAGCCAATTTGGCTCCGGCCTCGGCAAGTTCGCCGATCCTCGACTCGATGCCGTATTCGGCCAGGTTTGCGAGGTTCGCGCCGAAGGTGTTAGTTTCGATCGCCTCTGCTCCGGAATCAAGATAGCGCCGGTGAATCGACTTGATAATGTCTGGCCGGGTGACGTTTAGAACCTCGTTGCAACCCTCGAGTTGCTGAAAGTCGTCAAGGCTCGGGGCGGCCTCCTGAATCATGGTTCCCATGGCGCCGTCAGCGACTACCACTCGGGTCGATATAGCCTCGAGTAGTGCCTGCGCGCGGGGGGTAAACATACCGTCCAATTCTAAACTGCGCGGTTGAAATAGAATGACTTGATGATTGCCGAACTAATGACGAAGAGCGAACCGACGCTTTCGTTCGAATTCTTCCCGCCAAAAGACGACTCTGGCGAGGCCGCACTCTGGAGTTCGTTCGACTCCTTGCTCGAGCTCTCCCCCGATTTCGTCTCGGTGACCTATGGCGCCGGTGGCTCGAATCAGGCAAAATCTCTCGCAGTTCTTACCAAGATGGCAACTCGAATTCCAACCATCGGCCACCTAACCTGCGTGGGCGCGACCTTCGCCTCCACTCGAGCGACAATCGAAGCTTTCGAGAACGCCGGTGTTGCGGCGATTCTGGCGATTCGAGGGGACGCCCCAAGAGACAACCCGGACGCGCTCTCCCAGGGCGAACTGAAAACGGCACTCGAATTGGTCGAACAGGTCACCGCTCACTCCGAGATGGAGGTTGGCGTTGCCGCGTTCCCAGAACTTCACCCCGAGTCGCCCTCGCTTGCGCACGATGTAAAGGTTTTGAAGCTCAAGCAGGAGGCCGGCGCGAAATACGCTTTCACCCAGCTTTTCTTCCACGTCGAGGCCTACACCGCTCTGGTTGCCGCGGCTCGCGCAGCCGACGTGACGATTCCGATCATTCCCGGTGTCATGCCGATTGGCAACGTCAAGGGCGTGCTGAGAATGGCCGAACTCAGCGGCGCCTCGGTGCCTCACGACCTGCTTATTCGTCTAGAAGGTGCCACCGATGATGAAAATGCCAAAGACATCGGAATGGCTTTCTCCATCGAGTTCGCAAAAGCCCTCCTGGCGGCCGGTGCGCCCGGTTTGCACATCTTTTCGCTCAACCACCACCGAGCGGCAGAAGAACTCGCTAGAGGCGCATTCTCGCGCCTTTCGCGCTAATGTCCTCGCTCGCTTGTAGTCTGCAAACGTGAACGACACCTTATTTGAACCAGAGTTGCCCGAGTGGGGCAAAAGCATTGCAGTATTCGACCTCGAAACCACCGGTCTCGACCTGGCCGAGGCTCGAATCGTCACCGCCTGTGCGGTTGAGCTAGACGCCAACGGAAACATCGTCGGCCGAGACCTCGAGTGGCTAGCCGACCCCGGCATCGAAATCCCCGAAGTCGCCGCTAACGTGCACGGTGTTACCACCGAGATGGCCAGGGCAAATGGTCGCCCGGCTGCCGAGGTGGTTGGCGAGATCGTCACCACGATTCGCGGTTACCTCGAGCGCGGAATCCCTGTGGTTGCCTACAACGCGCCATACGACTTCACGATTTTGTTTCACGAGGCCGTTCGTCACGGCATCGCACCAATCGAAAACCCGACACCCGTAATCGATCCCTTAGTGCTAGATAAACACTTCGATCGCTACCGCTCCGGTAAGCGTCGTCTTGAAAACGCTGCCGAGCAATACGGGGTTACCCTAACCGATGCACACAACGCGACCGCAGACGCCGTTGCTGCCGGCCGGGTCGCGCAAGCGATCTTCGCCAAATATCCAATGCCACTAGACGTGAAAGAGCTTCACGACGCGCAAGTTCTATGGAGCAAGGAACAGGATCTCAGCTTTGCCGAGTTCATGCTAAAGAAGGACCCAAACTTCAAGACCAATGTTG
>CAIJJH010000045.1 GCA_903820955.1 uncultured Micrococcales bacterium | reverse complement strand
CGAAGTAGCCAAAACCAAGACCACCCTCAGAGACCTCGCCTCAGTCATGAAGGTCTACCCACAAGTTCTAATCAACGTGCGCGGAGTAGACAGAACCAAAACCGACGACGCAGAAGTCCAAGCGGCAGTCAAAGAAGCCGAAGCCGACCTCAAAGACACCGGACGCGTGCTCTTACGCCCATCGGGAACCGAACCAGTCGTTCGCGTAATGGTTGAAGCAGCCGACGAAGGCACCGCGCAGTCTTGGGCTGATCGCATCGCTCGCGTGGTTGAGCGTCGCCTGGCGATTTAAGTAGTTGACCTGCCCTTAATTCTGAGTAACAAACGAATAACGAGTCAGCAGTTAGGGACTAAATAATTTAGTTTTCTTGACTCTCTGCGCTATCTTGGTTCAAGATGCGCGGTGTTGATTGCCGACTAGCGGCACAGTCGTCATAATAGGGGGAATAATGTTCGATACCTGGTTCAATAAAGTAGCCGCGATGCAGCATGACTCGCCCGAGAGCGCAACTTATTACTTCGTCAAGGAAGATGGTCAGCCTGGCTACTTTGGCTTCGAAATTGACGACTGGGAGTTTTGGGGAGTTGAACCTGGTGCGGATTATGAATCGGTGGACCAACACATAACCGATTGGGCTGAAGAGGAACGATTCTGGCTCAAATCAGGGACTGTGGTTTCTCCAAACGAGCTCGGAAAATGGCGTGGCCTATTTTGCATCACCGAGCCGCAAATATGCAATGCACGCCTCAAGGAGCCACAAGAGGTATGGGTCAGCATGAATGGATTCTGGTACGACCAACCGAATCATACTCGGTGGATAGGCAACCATTACGTCAACCCAGAATCGGGCGTGAGGACTAGCCTACGAGCCGAAATCGCCTCTCAGATGGGTATTCCCGAGTGGACGCTCTTTCGCTTAAGCGAAGAGATCCTGTCTTACAATATTGGATTGGCCATAGTTCCTGCGGATGGGAAAATCGAGACCTTTGAAATGGAAAACCTCGATATTGCGGTGGGTGAAGCCCAAGACCTTGTCGATTCCGCTGTCGAATGCGTTGACTTTCGCCCGCTTGGAATCGGTAACAAAAGAAACTTGGTCCCCTCTGAAGGAGAAGTTCTAGAACTAAATGACCACTGGTACGAAACAAATAGACGGCTTGTGAATCATGCCTACACCGATTCCAGGGAGATTTGGCAAGCTATCGAATCAATTTGCAGCCCATCCGGTATTCCGCTGGTTGTGGCCCCAGAAAATCAAGATTTAGGCGACTTGAAGCAGTTAGCGCAGGCGACGTTGCTTTCTGGCACCAGAATCAACGAAATGCTTTCAGAGTTTCGGAAGACTCTTGCAGTGCAAGTTCCTTCAATGGCACCTGAGGAGAGTGAGCGAACGGATGTTGCGTTTGCCGTGGTTAGGGAATTCCTAACAAGTTCAGAGGGCCAGGAGATGTTGACTTGCATGTCAGATGCAGGATACGGTGTGGCTTTGATTCCGCTCGGTGGAAGAACAATCTGGAGCCCTAGCTCTTCCTGAGCAACACGCTTTCAACCGCGTGCGAAGCACCTTTGCGCAGAACTAGTGTTGCGCGTGAGCGGGTGGGTTCGATGTTTGCCTGGAGGTTTGGCAGGTTGATGGTGTCCCAAATCTTTTGTGCTGTAGCCAGTGCTTCTTCGAACGGCATTGTGGCGTAGCGGTGAAAATACGACTGTGGGTCTTGGAAGGCGCTTTCGCGGAGCTTCTGGAATCGGTTTAGGAACCATTCGGTGATGTCGGTTGTGTTGGCGTCCACGTAGATTTTGAAGTCGAAGAAGTCGCTTAGGGCAACCTCTTGGCCGAGGCTTGGTGGTTGCAAAACGTTTAGGCCTTCGATGATCACTACGTCGGGTTCGTCGATGGTGATTTTTTGGTCGGGAACGATGTCGTAGACGAGGTGGCTATAGACGGGGGCTTCGATGTGTTTCTTCCCCGACTTGATGTCGGAGACAAAGTTTAGAAGCGCGAGTCGGTCGTAGGATTCGGGGAATCCTTTGCGGGTCATCAGATCGCGTTTTTCGAGTTCGGCGTTCGGGTGGAGGAAGCCGTCGGTGGTGACCAGGGCAACTTTTGGAGTGCCCTCCCAGCGCTCGAGGAGCTCTTTGAGGAGGCGCGAGACGGTTGACTTGCCCACGGCAACCGAGCCGGCGACGCCGATTATGTAGGGAACGCGGGTTGAGCGCTCGCCGAGGAACTCCGCTTCTTGCTTGTGAAGCTGCTGAGTTTGGTTGACGTAGATGTTAAGCAGGCGGCTTAGAGGGAGAAAAACCTCTTCAACTTCTTTTAGGTCGAGGAAGTCGCCGAGGCCGCGAATGTTGTCGATTTCGACTTGGGTGAGCGGAAGTTCGGTGTTTTTGCCAAGCTCAGCCCAGTCGGATCGTTGGATTTCAACGAAAGGACTTAGTTCGGGGCTCCGGAGTACGCTCACAAGAGTCCATTCTCGCGTAAATTAGAGGTATGTGTGGAATTGTGGGCTATGTAGGGCCAAAATCGACCCTTGACGTTTTGCTAGGCGGCTTGCGTCGTCTGGAATACCGTGGCTATGACTCCGCCGGTGTTTCGGTTATTTCTGGCGCTGGTCTTGAGACCCGCAAGAAGGCTGGCAAGCTCGACAACCTGGTTGGCGAGATCTCTTCGCACCCACTGCCCGAGGCTCACATCGGTATCGGCCACACTCGTTGGGCCACTCACGGAGCTCCGACCGATGGCAACGCTCACCCGCACCTAGGTGGTTCGGGTCTAAAGCTTTCTTTGATTCACAACGGCATCATCGAAAACTTCGCCGAGTTGAAGGCCGAGTTGGTTGCCGATGGTGTTGCCTTTGCTTCTGAGACAGACTCCGAGGTTGCTGCTCACCACATCGCTCGCGCTTATGAGAAGTCTGGCGACCTGGTCGCTGCGTTCCGTTCGGTGATGAACCGTTTGCACGGAGCCTTCACAATTCTTGTTATTCACGAAGACCAGCCAGATGTTGTCTTGGCCGCTCGCCGAAACGCTCCTTTGGTTATCGGTTTGGGCGATGGCGAAAACTTCTTGGGTTCAGACGTTGCCGCTTTCGTTGAGTTCACCAAGCGCGCCGTT
>CAIJJH010000044.1 GCA_903820955.1 uncultured Micrococcales bacterium | reverse complement strand
TTGTAAAGCTCAAGGGTTGAACCGGGTTGACCTTCTTGCGTGTCACGGGCGTAACGCCTGTAGCTCTCTGGCTGTGGCAGCCATCCGTTGCCTGAGCTGGTCGAGAAACCATTTGACTCGTTGACGCCAGCCTTCCAGGGGAGGGGAACCCGGCAGCCGTCGCGGCCGACGCGCTCGCCGTTGGTTCTGAACCAGGTTGGGTCTTCGCGATACTTGCCTTCAAGCGTGGTGTGCTCGGGGAGGCCTAGTTCTTCACCTTGGTATAGGTAGGCGCCACCGGGTAGCCCGAGCATGAAGGCGGTTGCAGCGCGGCCCTTGCGGAGTCCGCGGGCTTCGTCTGGTTGTTCGCTGTTTGGGCCGATTCCGTCGCCTTGCGGGACGCCGTTGACCATTCCGAAGCGTGAGACGTGACGAATCACGTCGTGGTTCGAGAACACCCAGGTACTCGGTGCGCCGACCTTGCCGAATGCCTCTAGGGATTCGGTGATGCTCTTGCGCTGGGCTTCCTTCTTCCAATCGGCAAACATGTAGCCGAAGTTGAAGGTCTGGTGGTATTCACCAGGGCCGACCCAAGAAGCCATGCGGCTAAGTGGCATGATCCAAGCCTCACCGCACATTACGCGGTCGTCGTACTCGTCGAGGATTCTGCGGAATCGCTTGTTTATTTCGTGAACCTCGGGTTGACCCCAGAACGGGTTCTGCTCTTCGAGCTCGGCGATGGTCATGTCTGCTTCGGCCTTGGCTCCACCCATTTCGGTCGAAGAGTCCCGGGTGTCTGGCAAACCCTTGCGCTTCTTCATGCCGTGGGCAACGTCTATACGGAAGCCCGCTACGCCGCGGTCAAGCCAGAATCGCAGGACGCCGTCGAAGTATTCGAGCACCTTTTCGTTGTCCCAGTTGAAGTCGGGCTGGGACGAATCAAAGATGTGTAGGTACCACTGGCCCTCTGTGCCATCTGGTTCGGTTATACGACTCCAGGCGTTGCCACCGAAGACCGACTTCCAGTTGTTTGGCTCTTCTTCGCCAGTTGCACCCTTGCCGTCACGGAAGATGTACATGTCGCGCTCGGGTGAGCCCTTAGGTGCCTTCAAAGCGGCCTGGAACAGCGCGTGCTGGTCGCTTGAGTGGTTTGGTACCAGGTCGACAATGATCTTGATTCCCAGCGAGGACGCCTTCGCGAGCATGGTGTCAAAGTCGGCCAGATTGCCGAACAGCGGGTCGATGTCTTTGTAGTCGGAAACGTCGTAACCGGCGTCTTTCTGAGGGGATTTGAAGAAGGGCGAGAACCAAATGGCGTCGATGCCGAGGTCTGCAAGCGATTCCAGTCTCTCGGTTACGCCTTTCAGGTCCCCCATGCCGTCGCCGTTGCCATCGGCAAAGCTCCTCGGGTAAATTTGGTAGATTACCGCGGATCTCCACCACTCGGCGCTGGCTTTGGTTACATAAAGAAGTTCGTTTTTTGACATGTGTTTCAGGTTAGTCCATCGGTTCGTAAACTCACGTCAATGTAAACGTTTACATTTTTCGTAACCAGACCGTTATCAAAAACGGCCTTTTCAGGTTGCTCCAAAAGCCCTGTGCGTTGTTTGATTATCTTGACTTGGTTTCAAGTCCTTCATCGACTCGTGAACTGAAAGGTTACAAATGAAGATTCGTAAATCAGGAATCGCAGCTATTGCAGGTTTGGCTACCGCCGCCCTGCTAGCTATTGCGACTCCATCACAGGCGGATAACCCAACGCTACTTATCTGGGTTGACAATGGTGCAAAGCCTGTTGTTCAGAAGGTCATCTATGACTGGGCATCAGACAAGAACGTTGACGTAACCATCGTTGGTAAAGACTTCGGTGCAGTACGCGACCTACTCAAGACCGCTGTACCTGGTGGAACCGGCCCAGACATTCTGGCCGCTGCACCTCACGACTGGACTGGTGACCTAGCAGCTGCTGGTGTTCTACGTCCGATCACCTTGACTGCATCTGTGAAGGCTGGCCTGCAGAAGAACGCGTACGACGCATTCCTCTTCAACGGCAACCACTACGGTGTTCCTGGATGGACCGAGAACATTGCCGTTCTTCGTAACCCTAAGTTCATCAAGGCACCGATCACCAAGCTAAGCCAGATTCCTGCAGGCAAGCTTTCGGTCGGTAACGACTGGAACGCAAACTCGGACCCATACCACTTCTACCCATTCCAGACCTCGTTCGGTGCCAACGTATTCGGCTCGAACGCCAATGGTTGGACCAAGACTCTTGGTATGGCCGGTGCTCCAGGTGCAGCATTTGCTAACTTCCTGAACGCAAAGAAAGCCGCTTTCTTCGGTGGTGTAGACCACCCATGGAACAACGCAATCTGCGACCTAATCAACGGAACCCGTCCACTCTGGGTAACCGGTCCTTGGGCCATCAGCGCGGTTGAGGGTGGAGTCGCAAACAGCGCTTCAACTCCTAGATGCTCGAAGGGAATCTCGGTCGCCAAGAAGACTCTTGCGATTGACCCTTTCTGGAAGGGTAACGACGGCAAAGTCGCCAAGCAGTTCATGGGCGTCCGTGGTTTCTACCTAACCAACTCGGCAGCAACCAACCTCGCCTCGGCAAACTCGCTACTTAGCTACATTGCCGGCAAGGACGCACAGGTTGCTTTCTACCAGAAGGCCAACAAGACCCCTGCAAACCTTGCAGCTCTTAAGGTCGCGTCGAAGGACCTAACCATCAAGGGCTTCGCAGCCGCTGGTGTAACCGCCGTACCTATGCCAAACATTCCAGCAATGGACTCGGTTTGGGACAAGTGGGGCAAGGTTGAAGGTCGCATCATGAAGGGTCTTGCTGTTGGTTCAGCAGCAGCCGACTGGGATGCAACCATGGGTGAAATTCAGAACCTAGTAAACCAGTAGTACAAAACCGCAATTGAAGACGCGGGCCCTAACTCGTTAGGGCCCGCGTTTTCTTCGGAGCAACACAACAGACTTAGCGGCAGAGAATTAGACCCTGCCGAATGTAAGAGAAGGAATCCCGGATAACTGTGCGTAACGACGGCGAAAAAACAACCACCTCGGTGAAGAAGAAGAAAAAGTCAAGCAACTCGCTTTACGACTCGACCACCACTTCAACCAAGGGTTGGGTAACCAAGATCATTCTCTTGGGAATCGTCGATGCCGTTGCCGTCTTCGCATCCTTCATGCTTTTCATGCAAGAGCAGTGGCTCCCTCTGATCATCGAGGTTGCAGTCGTGGCTCTGGTGAACTGGATCTACCTGAAGCGCGGTTCGCTACCGGCAAAGTACCTCGCCCCCGGCCTAGCGTTCTTGGTCGCCTTTCAGATTTCGGTTCTGGTCTTCTCATTCTTTACAGCTTTCACAAACTACTCGACGGCGCACAACGGTGACATCAAGTGGTCAACCGGTGCTATTTTGCAGTCAAACTTTGCAACCACCGACAACGCAGCTAGCTACAGGGTCTCATGGCTGAGAGATAGCAAGGGCCGCCCAGCCGAGCTCCTGAGCCTGCAAGCCCTTAAGACCGACGCCAACGGCGACCCTATTCTCGACCCAAACACCGGCGAGGCGCTCTTTTCTTACACCGACATCAAACTGGGTGTCCAAGGTAACTACGTCCAGCTTGTTGACCGCGCAACGGTTACCTGGGAGAAACCGGCGGCCAACTGCACGACCGTAGGCTCCGATTGTGGTTACGCACTTTCAATCCCTGGTTTCACGACTCTAGATGTGAATACGCTCTCAAAGGCTCAAACCAACCACCTATACGCCCTCAAATTCTGGGAAGATAAGACCCACAGCGGGTTCATCAACTTGGCCGGCGGGCTCGACACCGCAGTCGAATCGACTCAGATTTATCGCTTTGCTAACCCCGGCGGCGACTACTCCAAGCCAAGTTTGACCAAGATTGCCGACCCGACAATGGTTTTCAAGCCTTCGAAAGACGGCTATTACCGTCAAGACGGAAAAATTGAAGGTGAGAGAGCAAGCGAAACCGGCTGGGAGGTTTTCGTTGGCACTCAGAAC
>CAIJJH010000043.1 GCA_903820955.1 uncultured Micrococcales bacterium | reverse complement strand
CTTTTTGCTGTTTGGAAACTCTGCGCTCTACCACCGCTTCAACTGGAGACCGAAGGTAAAGGTTGCGCTCAAGCGAATCGACCACGCCAACATCTTCTTGCTGATTGCGGGTAGCTACACCCCAATAACAGTTCTCGCTCTACCCAAGGCGCTCGGCTTCCCGCTGCTTATCGCCATCTGGGCTACCGCAGTTTTGGGTATCGGATTCAGGGTTTTCTGGATCAACGCACCGCGCTGGCTCTACGTGCCTATCTACGTGTCGATGGGCTGGGTGGCTCTCGGGTTCCTAGGGCAATTCTTCGCCGCGAACACACCGATGATGATTCTGATTCTGGCCGGTGGGTTTTGCTACACGATTGGTGCCGTGGTTTACGGGCTAAAGAAGCCCAATCCGCTACCGGGAACCTTTGGTTTTCACGAGATCTTCCACAGCCTGACAGTCCTGGCTTTCATGAGCCACTGGGCGGCCTGCTTACTTATTGCGCTTAGCCCCGCTGTTGGCAGCCTCGGCGGCTAGCTTCGCCTTGATCTCTTCGCGGTAACGCACGCGACGCATCCTGCGAACCATGTCGAAGATCAGGAAGATTACGATTGCGGCTAGCCCAAAAGTGAAGATAAACCCCAAAACCCCTGGGCTGTAAAAAGTCTGCGTCGGGTCGTCGATTGGAGCGGTTGTTGCGGCAAGCAGCAAAGAGTTCATAACCCAATTATGCCCGCTACCCTTGATACGTGACCGATCTCGACGCCCGCTACGGCAGAAACAAACGCAACTCAAGACGCAACGTAATCACGCTCGCGGTTTCGCTTGCCGTCGTCTTCTTCGGTTGGGCTTTGAGCGTCAACTTCTTCACCCCCGCAGAGCACGCGAGCTTCTCAGGTGATTCGATCGCCTACTCTCAGCACACCGACACCAGAATCGTCGCGAAGCTTAAGATGAGCGGTGGCGGAGTTACCGGAGTGATCCACTGCACAGCCAAGGCGCTGGACGACTCATATGCGATAGTCGGCTTCAAGGAATTCGACACTAGGTTCGCCGGCGAGCAAGAAAAATCCACTCAAATCGAAATCAATACCGTCGCAAAAGCGTCCAGCGTTGTGGTCGAAAGCTGTTCGCTCAAATAAACTTGCATCATCCCCTAAATCACTGAGGTATAACTTTGTCTGAACACCAAAACTGGCTGACTCAAGAGGCCTACGACCGCTTGGCCGCCGAGCTTGAGAACCTGCTGGTCGTCGAGCGCGTTCGCATTGCCAAGGTGATTCAGGAAGCCCGCGAAGAGGGCGACCTCAAAGAAAACGGTGGGTACCACGCCGCCAAGGACGAGCAGGGACGCATCGAGGGGCGAATCAACCGGATCGAAGAGATCCTGGCCTACTCGGTTGTTGGTGAGGCTCCACAGTCGCACGGAATCGTCGAGCAGGGAACCTTGGTTACCCTTACGTTGAATGGCAAGGAACAGACGTTCCTGCTTGGCTCCGCCGAGATGGCCGATGCCGACACCACGGTTTACACCCCAGACAGCCCGATTGGCGAAGCAATCATGGGAGCCAAGGTTGGCGACGAATTAAGTTATCTCGCGCCTAACGGTCGCGAGTTCGAGGTCAAGATTCTCGCGGTAAAAACCTTTACCGGCTAGAGCTATTCGATTTTGGCTTGAAAGCCAGCATCTTTTAGCGCCTGCAAAACGCGCACGCGATGCTCGTGACCGCTGGTCTCAACGCTCAAGCGCAGTTCGACCTCGCCGATGTCTAGATCCTTGCCGTGTCGAGTGTGCAAGACCTCGACGACGTTGCCCTGAGCCGATGCCACAGCGTCGGCGGCCTTGCCCAACTGACCCGGTCGGTCGGGAAGCATCAGAATAATGGTCGTGTAGCGCTCGGAGGCTGACAATCCGTGACCAATCACCTTTTGCATCAGCAGAGGGTCAATGTTTCCACCGCAGAGCACGACCACGGTCTTGCCCTTCGGCTTGATAGCGCCAGACATCAGAGCCGCAACTCCAACCGCTCCAGCTGGCTCGACGACCTGCTTGGAACGCTCGCTTAGCACCACAATCGCCTGAGCAATTTGGTCGTCGTTGACGGTGACCACGCGATGGATGTTTTGCTGAATCAAAGCAAACGGAAGCTTGCCGGGCTTGGCAACAGCGATGCCATCGGCGATTGTCCTCTTGGTCTTGACCTCGGTTGGCTTGCCCGCGCGAAGCGAGGTTACGTAGGACGAGGCGTTTTCTGCTTGAACTCCCCAAATCTTAACATCTTTGCCAAGGGCAGCCTTGAGGTAGGTAGCCACACCGGCAGCCAACCCGCCGCCACCGATTGCCACGATCACGTTCTTGACGTCTGGCACCTGATCAAGAACCTCGAGACCTACGGTTCCCTGTCCGAGAATCACGTCGAGGTTGTCGTATGGCGGAATAAAGATTGCACCCGTTTTGGCGGCGTAGTCCTGGGCTGAATGCAGAGTCTCCGAAAACACCTCACCAGAGAGAACTACCTGGGCCCCATAGTTTTTGGTGGCGTCAAACTTTGGCAGCGATGCTCCGACGGGCATGAAGATGGTGGCCTTTATGCCCAGCTTTTTGGCGGCGAGTGCCACACCCTGTGCATGATTGCCGGCCGAGGCTGCAACCACACCCTTCTTTCGTTCCGCCGCGGTGAGCTTGCTCATGCGGTGGTATGCCCCACGAATCTTGAAAGCGCCGGTGCGCTGGAGGTTTTCGGCCTTGAGCAAAACCTCAACACCGGTCAGTTGCGTTAGAAAGTTTGAGTGGAGTATTGGGGTAACGTGCGCTACCGATGACACAATGGCGGCAGCGCGCTCGAAGTCTTCGACGGTGAGCTTTGCTGGTGGCAGATTTGTCATGGTCCCTCGCTTTGAATACGCTGATTAGAGTTTAGTTTGTGAAGGACCCCGTGACACCAGAGTTTAGTAGGCGTGAAGCCGCGGCCCTGTCGCTTCGGCAACTAGGTGTCGACTCCGATAAAGACAAGACTGTCCTCGAAGTCGTCCAGCGCCTTGGACTTTTGCAAATCGATTCGGTCAACGTTTTTGAACGTGCCCACTACCTACCTCTATTCAGCCGCCTCGGCAACTACCCCAAATCCGAGCTCGACGACCTGATGGGCGGATTTCACCCAACCCTCATCGAATACTGGGCTCACGAAGCCTCGATCATTCCCCTAGAGAACTGGCCGCTGTATCGCTGGCGCATGGACGCCTACCGCGACCGCTACGAAAACAAATGGGGCATGAAGGCCGAGTCGAAGAAACTCGTCGAGCAGATTCACAACCAACTCAAGGCAAACGGCCCTATGTCAACCAACCAATTCGAAACCGAAGCCAATGATCGAAAAGGCAGCTGGTGGGGTTGGAGCG
>CAIJJH010000042.1 GCA_903820955.1 uncultured Micrococcales bacterium | reverse complement strand
GCAACTCTTCGGCCGACTTTACTTGCTCGGGCTTAATCTCAAGATTTTCGTTCACGTAGTAGAGGCAAACCTCGATTAGGTCGGGGTCGATGTTGTGAAACTTCGAGTACGCCATTCGGTACAAGGCCAGCTGTAGCGCCTTTTCGGCAATGTCTTCATCGGATTTCGGTGCGACGCCAGTCTTCCAGTCGACAATTTCGAAACCGTTCTCGGTTTTGAATACTGCGTCGATCTTGCAGATGAAGGTGTTTGCCTTGATTGTCACCTGAATCTCGCACTCGATGTCGGCGGGCGTCATCTTGGCAAACCGAGACTCCTCGAAGATCGCCTTTAGGTCTTCGATGTTTAGCGCGGGGTTGCCGTCGTCGATGGCTTCGACCTGAACGTCGAGTTCTTCCTTGGTGCTGAAAACTCCGAAGCGCTCCTCTACCCAGGTGTGAAACAGGGTGCCGGCCATGGTCGCTGCGAAAGGTTCGCGAGGCACAGGGCGGCGGTAGAGCTCGGCGACCTGATCGGTTTCGAGCAAGAACTCCTTGAACCTTGAAGCGGGAATTCGAACCGGAAGCACTGCCTGAGAGGCTCTGGTTAAGCTCTCTTCGAGGTCTGCGAGTAGCAGGTCGATCTCGGCGTCGACCTTCGATGCGTTCGGAGCATCGATTGCACTCTGCACGAGCTCTCTCGCGGCCTCAACCCTAGGGCGGTGCTTTGCACCCAGAGGGTCCATCGGCCAAACAATGGTTAGGTTTGCCGAGTCGTCTGGGTTTTCGCTCAACTCTTCGTAGACCGGTAGCGGTGAGTCCGGGTCGCCGGTTCCGTTGTGAATCTTCACTGTTGGTTCGTTGCCACCAGCGAGTTCGAGAAGGAACGGTGACGGTGCCGAAGGCTCTTTATTGGCACCCTTGTAGAACGAACCGGAGACCAACAGCGAAAGCTTGGTTCTGGTGACCGCCACATAGGCGAGTCTGCGCTCTTCGCGGTACTTGTATTCGCGGACATCTTCTGAACTGAACACCTTGTATGCCTTGTCGATGTCGGTTTGCTCGGTGGCGTTTTCGAAGCTGAGACGAGGCAGCGAGGCTGCGTCGCCGCGCAAGTGGTAGGGCAAACCCTTGCCGTTGACCCAGCCCTTATTGCCACCGACGCTTGAGGGGAACGTGCCGTCAACGAGCATCGGAACAGCCACAAGATCCCATTCGAGACCCTTTGCGCTGTGCACTGTCAAAATCTGAACGGTGCCCGGGGTTGCCGAAACCGAAGGCGGGTCGAAGCTTTCCTTGCCAGCGGCGAAATCAAGCCACTCGAGGAACCCTCCGAGTGTCGAGTGATAACCGTTGGCGTAGTTCGCGACCACGTTTGCGAACGAGTTTAGATTGGCCATGGGTTGGGCGTTGTTCGGGTTGGCCGTGAGCTCAATGTCGAGCCAGAGCTCTTGCTCAACCACTCGCACAAACTCGCTCAGCGGCAAGCCGGTCTGAAAACGCAGCTTGCGGAACAGCTTTGCGCAGTCACGCATTCTGACCAGACCGGTTTCGCTGATTCCGGTCTTTGCCGTCTTGCGATCGAGAAGTTCATCGATTGCATCAACAACCGAGAAACCAACCTCTTCGCCCTGAAGGTCGACCTGCTCCTCGTTGTTGAAGCCAGCAATCTTTTTGGAAAACAGGTAAAGCTGCTGAAGATCCTTGGCTCCGATTCGCCACCTTGGCCCAGCGAGCAGGCGCAACAGCGAACCGCCAGAGGTCGGGTTGTGAACCACCTTGAGCGCGGCAACGAGATCGACGATCTCGGGCATCTCGAGTAGCCCGGCAACGCCGACAACCTGGTATGGGATCTTTTGCGCCGAGAGAGCGGCGACATACTTTTCGGTGCTGCCCTTCGAACGAATCAAGAGAGCCGCGGTCGGCTTTGGCTCGCCTGGCTCGGTGTGCAACTTGGCAGCAAACCACTTGGCCACGTGTTCGGCTTCTTCGCTTTGAGTTTGCAGGTACGCAATTTCGGTGTCGCCGACAGGAGCGCCAGGCTTGGCGGTTAGTTTGACGGCCTTGATTCGACTGTGCG
>CAIJJH010000041.1 GCA_903820955.1 uncultured Micrococcales bacterium | reverse complement strand
TTCTCGAGCATAACTAGAAAGCCGCCCCAACCACGAGGGTTGGGGCGGCTCTCAAGTAAAGAAAAGTTACTTTAGGGTGACCTTTGCGCCGGCTGCTTCTAGAGCTGCCTTTGCCTTCTCAGCGGTCTCCTTGTTTGCGCCCTCAAGAACGGTTGCAGGTGCACCGTCAACGACAGCCTTGGCTTCGCCAAGACCTAGGTTGGTTAGTGCGCGAACTTCCTTGATGACAGCGATCTTCTGGTCGCCAGCTGATTCTAGAACTACGTCGAACGAGTCCTTCTCTTCAGCGGCTTCAGCAGCGGCAGCAGGTGCTGCAGCAGCGGCTGCAACTGGGGCAGCTGCGGTTACTTCGAAGACCTCTTCGAACTTCTTGACGAATTCGCTTAGCTCGATTAGCGAAAGCTCCTTGAAGCCTTCGATTAGCTGGTCGGTAGTCAACTTAGCCATTTTGTTTCTCCTTGTTGTTTGTTTTTAAAGCGTTGGTTTGGGTTAGTTCGATGCTTCTTGCTTTTGACGCAGTGCGTCGACTGCGCGAGCAGCCTTTGCAAGTGGAGCGGTGAACATGTAAGCGGCCTGGAACATCGAAGCCTTGAAGAGTCCTGCGGCCTTGGCCATAAGTACTTCGCGGGTTTCGAGATCAGCAAGCTTCGTAACCTCTGCAGCAGAAAGTGTGGCGCCTTCAAAGACACCGCCCTTAATGACTAGTAGAGGGTTTGCCTTGGCAAAGTCACGTAGCGACTTCGCAACGGTGACAACGTCACCAGATACGAAGGTTAGAGCGGTTGGGCCTTGCAGCAGACCGTCAAAAGCGGTCACGCCAGCGTTAGCCGCAGCGATCTTGATTAGCGTGTTCTTTGCCACAGCGTAGGTTGCGTTCCCACTGATTGAACGGCGCAGCTCCTTGAGCTGAGCCACAGTGAGTCCGCGGTACTCGGTTAGCAGTACGGCAGCCGAGGTCTGGAACAGTCCAGTTAACTCGGCGACGCTTGCTTCCTTGTTCGCCATGGCACTCCTTGATTTCTAGTGCTGGTAGCCCCGGGCTCAAAAATTAGAAAAACCCCGAGCGCATGCGCACGAGGTTCAAAAGAAACTTCACACACCTGCGCGGGATCCCACTAATTCGTGGACCTTCGTTAGTTTTGATTGCTCAAACCTAAAACCAGCGGTCTTTGGCTAGTAGCAGTTTAGCCCAGTTGTTGGTTGGCGCGCAAGATGGTTCCTAAATGCCTTGTCATGAACCGGTTGTCCTGCTTGGCAACCTCGGGCATGACGGCGTAGATTAGCGAAATTCCAATTGCGTGGGCGTGCATGAACCAAGCCAGCATTTCGGCATAGTTCGGTGTAACCCCCATTCGAACCGCCGAGGCTTCAAGCAAACCGGCCGTCTCTTCGAACCCCGGCGCCATCATTCGAGCAAGTGTTGGGTCGTGCGCCGCAGCAACGTGCATTTCGATGCGGTAGTTGCGCCAGCTGTCACGATCAGCCCTAAAGCCGGCGTTTACTGCAAGACCGTACTGATCGACGCCAGTGCCCTCGGATTCGATCATCACAAGGTTGCCAGACACGATCTCTCGGATTGCCTGCGCGAATGAGCCCGCGATGAGGCTTTCAATGTTCTTGAAGCGTGGGTAAAGGGTTCCGGTTGAAACCCTGGCACGTCGAGCGATGCGAGTCATCGAGGCAGCTGCAACACCAGACTTTGCAATCACTTCAATCGCCGAGTGCATGAAGCTTTTTTCAAGGTCTTCCTCGGCGAATTGGATTCCCGGCATCGGTGGCAGAGACGAAGTTACCTCGCCGAGACCCGCCATTAGTGGTGAATCGAATTCGGCTTTGGGTATCTCTAGAAACGCGAACACCGGAACCCCGAGAGCGGTCTTAGGCGAAACCGGCGCGGAGATTTTGAGTCCGAGTCGAGCTCCCAGATACCAGGACGCATTCTGGGCCAGGCGCGGGTCAGACCCAACCTTTTCTTCCCACCAGCGCTCGAATTCGGGTTGGACAACCTCGATCAATTCAGGGATTCGTCGCGCAACGGCGAAAATTTCTAGAAGCGCTTTATCAATAGCCGGTGAAATTGGGATTTCCTCGTCGAACTGGGCATCAAGCCACTCGCGACCGTGGTGAATCCAAATCTCAGCATAAAAACCGTGCAGGTCACCGAAGTATGTGTAAAAGGTCGGCCGAGAGACTTGGGCGATCAGCGTAACGTCTGTGACGTTGACCTGGTCGATCCCTTTTTCGGCGATTGCGCTGATGCCTGCGAGGAGAAGCTCATCAAATGACGCGCGCTTTCGAGCTTTGCTGCTGGCTGGGTGCATGACTTCAACACTACTTGGCTTTTTTGACACTGTAAGAAATCCTCCTCCAGAGAAAATACCACAAGTTGCTCACTTATCTTACATTGTTCGACGAAGTAAATTCCCGGGCAAAAAAAGAGACCCCAAGCAAATGATTGGGGTCCCTTTTTTCAGCTATAACGAATTAGTCGAAACGCCTAGGTGCACGCTTTGCGCCGCCGGCCTTGTCAGCCCAGCGACCCTTACCGTTGCCACCGAAGTTGCTCTTACCGCCGCCACGACCACCGCTGTAGCCACCGCGATCGCGGTCGCCACCACGGCCACCACGGTCGCCACCACGGTTGCCACGGCTGTCGCCGAAGTCAAGAACCTCGGCAGCCGGAGCTGGTGCAATTGGGCCGGCAAGCTCTTCGAGCAATTCGCTCGAAGGGCGAACTTCGCTGAAGATGCCGTCACGGTCTGCGCGTCGAAGAAGATCTTCTAGGCGACGACGACGTGAGCGAGGGATCAGAGTAACCACGGTTCCGGTCTTGTGACCGCGGCCGGTGCGACCCGAGCGGTGAAGATAGGTCTTGTATTCCTCCGGCGGGTCGACCTGGATGACCAGGGCGATGTCGTCCACGTGGATTCCACGAGCGGCTACGTCGGTAGCAACCAAAACTCGCACGCCACCCGAAACGAAACGCTCCAGGTTGCGGTTGCGCTGATTCTGGTTGAGGTCACCGTGTAGACGAGCTGCAGGCACGCCCGCAGCGGTCAACGACTCAGAGAGACGCTCGGCGGTCATCTTGGTACGGGTGAAGATAAGGCTCTTGCCTTCGCCCTGAACCAAACGCAGTAGCACCTGTGAGCGGTCTTGCTCGTCAACGGTTAGCACGCGGTGGATGATGTTCGAGTTGTCTTCTTCTTCGTCAGGAACCTGGTAGACGTAAGGACTTGGCAGGAACTCCTTAACCAGCGAGTCAACCTCACGGTCTAGGGTTGCCGAGAACAATAGCTTCTGGCAGTCGCCAGCGGCACGCATGATTCGACGAACCGGCTCGATGAAGCCGAGGTCGCACATGTGGTCAGCTTCGTCAACAACCATGGTCTCGACCTGTGAAAGGTCTACGATTCCCTGAGACATTAGGTCTTCGAGGCGACCAGGGGTTGCCACGATGATGTCGGTTCCGCGGTCTAGGGCGATCTCTTGCTTGCGCTGAGGTACACCACCGTAGATACAGACGGTGAAGAAGCCGGCGGCACGCGCCAAGCCCTTGACCGTGCGGTCGATCTGGTCGGCCAACTCACGAGTCGGGGCAATGATCAGTGCGCGAGGCTTGCCCGGGTCACGAGGTCGTGAACCAGCTGCGATCAGCTTTTCAACCAAAGGCACCGCGAAAGCGATGGTCTTACCCGAACCGGTTTTACCGCGGCCTAGGACGTCCTGACCGGCTAGAGCCGAAGGAATGGTTGCTGCCTGAATCGGGAACGGGGTTATTGCGCCCATTCCAGTTAGAGCTTCAATTACGCGGGTGTGTAGGCCCATGTCGGCGAAGGTCTCGACGATTAGCGCCTCAGAGTCTGGCACTGCATCTAGACGCTCAAGAACTACGTCTTCGAAGAAGGCCTTCTTGTTTGGGGTGCGCTCACGAGCGCCCTCAAAGGTGCGGTCACGAGACTGGTCACGCTCTACGCGGTCACGGCGCTGGCCGTCACGCGAAGCATCGCGGCCACCGTATTCGCGGCGCGCTGGGGCACCCGAACGGTCGCCAAAGGTGCGGCGGCCTGGGCGCTCTTCGGTGCGAGCACCATCACGAGGGCCACGGTCGTCACGGCGGTCGTCACGCGGACGCTCGTCGCGGCGGTCTGTGCGAGGAGCCCAATCACGGCGCTCACCATCGCGAGGAGCCGGGCGTGCACCGCGGTCACGGTCACCAAATGAAGGGCGTCCGCCATCGCGCTGCGGGCGGTCGCCGAATGAACGACGCTCACCATCACGAGGGGCAGGTCTTGAACCACGGTCGCGGTCGCCAAATGAAGGGCGAGCGCCATCGCGTGGTGGGCGTGAGTCGAACGAACGGCGTTCGCCGTCGCGGGCTGGCCTTGCGTCACGGTCGCCAGCGCGAGCTGCACGCTCGTCGGCGTTGTGACGTGGTTTGCGAGCACCATCTGCGGTCGGTGGGGTCCAGTCGCGTCCGCGATCTGGTCGTCCGTCGCGGGTTTCGCGTGGCTTGTATGCGCCGGCTGGGCGAGCCGAACGGTCTGATGCCGGGCGGTCTTCACGCTGTGGCGAACGACCTCCGCGGCCATCTTCACGAGGCTTGTATGAACGGGCAGGGGTCGATTTGCTACCGCGCGCGCGCGGAGTTGAATTGCCTTGGTTAGGCATTATTTCCTTCTTCTGTTATGTACCTCAGCGGGAGTAGCGCCTTGGCGGTGGGTTAGTCAATCGCGCTATACCCACACACGAGAAGAACATCCGCAATACGGCGGAATCTCAAACGAAGGAAGACTGGGAGCACCTTGTGCTCCTGCAAATAACTAATGTCACGAATTCGTAACGTTCTAAGGCTAACTGGTAACCGCCGAAAAACCTAGGACTTCTTTTCAACAGCACTGCAAGTCCCTTGAATATTGGCTTTCTGGATGTCATAATTTTTATTGAACGACCCGAACACCGAACTGTCACCGTATGGTGCGCGTGCCTCTAGCAGGCTAGGTACCGGGTCGGTTCTCATTTAATCAAGGGCCTAATCAGAGATTCCCTTGCGACTAGAACCCGCTTCAAGACAGCTGCATAGCGAGACTGAGTTACTCCAGTACCTTCAAGAGACCGACGAGCAACACCCGCAACCATGTCAGCCAACTGGATCAATATTTCAGATTCGGATCGGACGAGGCGCAAAGACCGAATCGCGCGCTCAGATCGGTCTACTGAACCTTTGGGTCTGATGTCCTTGAGCACCCCCTTGTGGCTTGAACCCGTTGCGCCATCTATTTTGACCACCGCGTGTCGCAATTCAGGTTCGAGTCGCTGTAGACATAGCCTCAGCATTTGAACGTGCGTCAGCCAAGGGGGTGCCTCTATTTGCCTGCATTGAGCCTTGTCCAGATAAAAGACCTGAACATTGATCGAACTGAAATCAACCGACGACAAGACCAGTCGTTGGAAGTCAAATTTCATTTTCGAGAACTTAAATTCGGACTCCGGTTTCCAGTTAAGGCTTGTCTTCAACTTGGCTAATTCTTCTCGCAAGCAATCTGCTTGCTCGGCATGGTCGATTAGTAAACAAGCAACAACAAAATAGCGAGAGGACCCCGACTCGAACTTGTACCCAGCATCACCAGATTCGTCGACGAATACGTACACCGCCCGAGTTTAGAAATGTTCACAGCCCAAAAACCGGCAACCGCAAAGCAGTGGATAAACCTATGAAACCAGCCCGCGAATCTTCAGCTCTGCCCACAAAGTCGCATCCGACGGCTCAACCAGCACCACGCCGTCTTCGAACTGGATCACCGGGATATTCTTGCGCCCGGCAATCGCCTCCGCCTCAGCAGCAAGTTCAGCCGACTCAGAAACGTCAAACTTCGAGAACTCAACCCCTAAGCCGTCCAAAAGTCTCTCCGAACGACGGCAATCCGAACACCAATCGGCGCCATAAACCTTCAACTCAGCCAAAACAGCCTCCTAACGCAGACGAATCTCATCGGGAATAACAAGCGTAGAACCGTCAAAAGTAATCCCGCGAAGGTCTCGAACCACAATCTCGGACGTCGTCTCCAACGCCCTCGAAGAAACCCCGATGATTAGGCCAACACCGGCCGCCAAAGCCGCCTGAACCCCAGCCTCGGCATCTTCGAAGACCACACAATCGGCAGGCGCAAAACCCAACCGAGAAGCCCCCAACAAATAGGCATCGGGCATCGGCTTGCCCCGCGAAACGTCGTCGCCGGTAACCAGCTCGGCAGGCAGCGGAATACCCGCAGCCTGAAGCCTGGCAACGCCCAACCGAGCATTCGCCGAGGTGCAAATGGTCCAAGAACCAGCCAATAAAGAGGACGTCAAAGAAACAGCGCCAGGCAAAGCAACCGTCAGGTGAGCAGTTGCCTGCTCGAGCGCATTGATCCGATCGTTAGCAACGTCAAACAACTCAAGAGCTATCTGCTCGCGAACCTTGTCTTCGGCCCGACGCCCGGCATTCTGCGGCTGATTCCAATCAAAGTGGGGTGCAAACTCAGAAGACCAAATGCCCCAGGCCTCAATAGCGGCGTCGTGAGAATCGACTAATACGCCGTCGTTGTCGAACAACAGGCCCTTGCAAGAGTGGTGCATGCCCTAAGCCTAGAGGGTAACGCCGACGCCCCAGCGCCCGACAAACTCCACGCCAGGCTCAAGCCAGAGCAGGTCACGCCCAGAGTTGAAGGCATTTGGCGCCGAGGTCGAAGGCTCGATAGCCGCAACCGAAGTCTCACCGCCCAAAACGGTCGGAAAATACTTTGGCGTGAAGATCACGACGTGCTTGAAGGTCGCGTCTTGCCAAACATCGAGCCCGCGGCCATCCGAAGCGCGGAGGTAAGTGTGAGCCAACCCTTGTTCGTCACGAGGAAGGCCGGTGAGGTCTTCGTCGATGTGTCGGTCACCAATTCGAACGCCGTCGCGCAGGTCAAAATCCGAACCAGCCGTGGCGGCCTCGGCAACCGGAATCTGGCGGTCGTTCACCAGCGTCAAGGTGGTGGCGTCCGAGGTCAAAATTAGGTCGGCCGAGTCGACGGCAGAAAACGTGAAGTACGGGTGAGCACCGGTGGCATAAGGCGCAGCCTCGAGGCTTCGGTTGACGGCTCGGTGAGTGACTTCAAGACCAAAATCACTTAGCGAGTAGGTGACGTGGGTCAAAACCTCGAACGGGTAACCCGCGCTTGGTGAAATAAGGCCGGCGAGAGTGACCGAAGACTCGGTTTGAGAAACCAGGTCGTAGATGTAATCCAGCATCAGGCCATGGTTGGCGTTGTCTTGCTCGACGATCGTGATCGGATTTTGCAGCACCTTGCCGTTGTGCTTCCACTGCCCGTGATCGAGGCGATTCACCCACGGAGCCATTACCTGACCAGCACAAAGTGGGGCCTTGACCTCGGCCGAATACGGCTCGACGAGGTCGATTTCGCCAAGGCTGAACGTGCGAAGCGCGGCACCAACCTGAGTGATTGTCGCAGTGAAGAGACCGCTAGGGCCTTGATGCGTGAGAACGAACTGTTCTCCCGTTACAGAAGTCATAAGAAGTGGCTTACTTACTCTTCTCAGACGGAAGCTCGGTGATTGTTCCGGTAATCATGGCAACGAGGGTGTCGCCGTCGAAAAGGTTGGTCGGGGCGTCCTTGACGATCTTGACGAGACGCAGAACAACCACGCGGTCGGTGACCTCAAGGACGTGAGGGAGGGTGTGCGAGATGAAGATCACACCCAAACCCTTCGCCTTGGCAGCCTTGACGATCTGCAAAACCTCGCCAGCCTGGCGTGCGCCAAGGTGGTTGGTTGGTTCGTCAAGAATGATTACGCGTTTCGCCCAGGAGACCGCACGCCCAATCGCTACCGCTTGGCGCTGACCACCCGAGAGTTGTGAAACCGATCGGTTCGAAGAAGGCACTGCAATGCCTACTGCTTCAAGGTCATGGTGCGCCTCTATCTCCATCTGCTTGCGGGCCAGGAATCCCAACTTGCCGAGGAAGCCTTTTACAAACTTTTCGCGACCCAAGAAAACGTTCTGCGAAACGGTTAGTTCGGGAGCGAGACCACTCTCTTGATAGAGAGTTTCGATGCCGGCGTCAAGGGCCTGGCGCGGGTCGTGCCAGCGAACCTCTTTGCCGTCGAGAAATAGCTCGCCGCCGTCGGCGTCATGCGCACCCGAAAGAACCTTAACGAGAGTCGATTTACCAGCACCGTTGTCGCCAACCAGCCCAAGGACCTCGCCGGCGTGGAGCTTGAGGCTCGCGCCATCGAGCGCAACAACCGAGCCGTAACTCTTCGAGACGTTCTTGACTTCGTAGATCACTTCGCCGGCCATTAGCGTGCCCCGTTCTTCTTCTGGAGGGTTTGCACCGCAACAGCTGCTGCAATCAGGATTGCGACGACGATCTGCTTCCAGTCGGCCGAAACACCAACCATGAGCAGACCGCTCTGCACGGTGTAGAGAATTAGGGTTCCGAGAACTGTTCCGATGATGCGCCCCACGCCGCCCATAAGCGAGGCACCACCGATCACAGTTGCCGCGATTGCAAAGAGCTCCATACCGGCACCCGATGACGGCGAACCACCGCCGAGGCGAACGTAGGCATAGAAACCACCGAGGCCAGAAAGGGCCCCCGAGAGCATGTAGATCTTGGCTGTGTGGCGCTTCACACTGATGCCGGCGGCACGAGCAGCAAACGCGTTCGAGCCGATCGCGTAGGTGTAAAGACCGAAGCGGGCCTTGTGCAAAAACATGCCGACGATCGTTACGACAACAATCATGAGAATTACCATCGGCGAGAGCAAGCCGGTGTCAAAGGTGCGCACATCGATGCCCGGAATTCTTATCGGGTTGATCAGCGCAAAGTCGTTTGGGCCTTGAAGAGGCATACCGCCCGAGATGATGATCGCAAAACCGGCTGCAGCACCGAAGGTGGAGAGGGTTGCGATGAATGGGACGATTTTGAAGACATTGATTAGCAGTGCATTGACTGCTCCCACGGCGAGGCCGGTTAATACCGCAACCAAGATTGCGATTACCAGGTAACCCCAGGCGTCTGAGCCGTGGATCGTGCCCGGAAGGTTCATAACTTTTACCAGCACGAAGCCGGCGACAACAGTTGAGAGACTAACGGTGGAACCGACCGAGAGGTCGATTCCGCCGCTAATCACTACAAGGGTTTGACCGACAGCAAGCAGAATCAGGGATCCCCAGTCTGTGAGGATGTTGCTGAAAATGCTGGTTTGTAGGAACGTTCCATTCGAAAACGCTGTGAACACTATCGACAACGCAACCATCACAACGATGAGAAGCGACGTCTGGTTCCCTACCAGCGAGCGAACGCGGTCTCCCACGCTCACACTCTGCTTGCTGTCGGTCATTTGAACCCTTACTTATGTATCGGTACTACTTGGTTGCTACGTAGGTGTACTTAGCGAGGTCTGCCGCCGAGGTCATGGCGTCAAGAGTCACGTTAGGAATAACTACGTCGCGCGTTGCAGGAGACTTCTTGTTCTTGATGTAGTCAACAAGGGTCTTGATTGCTAGGCGTGCCTCAGCAGCTGGGTCCTGAGCGATCAGTGCGGTGAAGACACCAGAAGTGATCAGGGCAACGTTTGCTGGGTAAGCGTCGTAACCAACTAGAGCAATCTTGCCAGTTAGACCCTTAGCCTGAAGTGCAGCAGCTGCACCTGAAGCGTTGGTGCCGTCAATAGCGAAGATACCCGAGAGGTTAGGGTACTTGGTTAGCCAGTTGTTGACGTTGGTGGCAGCAGTCTGTGGGTTCGAAGCCGAGTAGGCGACGTCCATGATCTGAATGCCTGGGTAGTCCTGAGCAACTGCAGTCTTGAAGCCCTCTAGGCGAGCAACGTTGGTGGTTGCGGTAGCTGAGGTTAGACCAACAACGACCTGGTAGGTCTTGCCAGCGGTGTAACCGATCTTGTCAGCAATTGCCTTTGCGGCCTTTGCTCCACCGTCTCCGTTGTCACCAGTGATGAAGGTAACAACCTTCGATAGGTCGGTGACGTGGGTGTCTACGTTGGCAACTGCGATGCCGGCTGCAACAGCCTTGTCGCTCGAAGCCTGTAGGCCGTCTGGGTCGGTTGGGATCAACACGAGGCCGTCTGGCTTCTGTGCGATTACGTTGTCAACGATTGGAACCTCGGTGGCTACGTCGTAGTGCGATGCGTCGCCCTGCCAGATTAGCTTTACGCCCTCTGCCTTGGCTTCTGCCTCTGCGCCGACCTTCATTGCCTGGAAGAATGGGTCTGATTCTGCACCCATTACGAAGGCGATGGTGATCTGCTTGTTTGCAGCGCAACCAGATGCTCCAGCGACTAGTGCCGCTGCAACTCCGAATGCTGCAATCGTTCTTAGTGAACGCTTCATGCGATTCTCCTTGTTTGGTTTTGCTCCGCGACTCCGAATAGAAATCAAAATCAACTTTGCCTGATTATTTGCGAGAATTGCGAGAACGTTCTCGCATTTCCTATTAGAATACAACCAGACCCAAGAACTAAATTACAAATTCAATTCATAACGGTTTAGTTACGATAGACAACAGCCAATAAAACAAAGGAGGCAGCCGTGAAGAAACCGACCATCAACGACGTGGCTGCCGCCGCTGGCGTGTCGCGAGCAACAGCCTCAAGAGCTCTCTCAGACTACGGCCGCATCTCAGAAGACACCCGAAACCTAGTCAAGGCAGCCGCAAACAAGATCGGCTACACCCCCAACCAAGTAGCCCGTTCGATGCGAGCCGGCAACACCAAAACCATCGGGCTGGTAATCATCGCCGACTTCACCAACGTCTTCTTCGACCGCGCCACCAAAGGCATCGTCGACACCGCAAGAGCCAACGGCTACGAAGTGCTGATCTCAAACACCGACGAAAACCTCGAAGTCGAACGCGAAGCAATCCAGACTCTGCTCGAAAAGCAGGTTGACGGCCTCATCGTCGTCCCCTCCACAGCAACAGTCCACGACCACCTGAGCACCGAAAACAGAAACAACACCCCCCTAGTAACCATCGACCGCATAGTCCCAGGCATCAATGCCACGTCAATCACCACCAACGACTTCGAATCCTGCGAACAGGCAGTCAAAGAAGCAACAAACAAAAACCACATCAACATGGCGTTCCTGATCGCAACCTCCACAGTTCAAGAACCACAAGAAGAAAAGCCTGTCCTCCAAAACTCCACCATCGAAGAC
>CAIJJH010000040.1 GCA_903820955.1 uncultured Micrococcales bacterium | reverse complement strand
CGGCGAGTCATTCGGGCTAAATCTAACCCGCGCCAGCCTCGATGCGACCTGCAAGTACCCGTGGCGACTAATCGACGGCAAGCCCGAGCTCGGTGGCGGTCACTCGGTCAAGTTCGGCGTCTACGAGGATGACGCTGCCGTTTTCGATTGGGTTCGCAAGGGTGCGCTTCCGGGCCAAAAATGCGTCGAGGCTCAGATCATGGACTTTGCCGACGATGTCGCCTATTCGGTGCACGATTTCGAAGACGCAATCGTCTCTGGATTCGTAAAGATCCCCGACCTCACCGATCCCAGCACCCACGAAGAGTTGATTGACAAGATTCAGGCCTGGGCCGGCTCCACGGTGACCCGTCAGGAGCTCGAGGAGGCCTTCGATCGCCTTCAGTCCAACGAATATTGGCCAGACCACTACGATTCGACCGGTCGTGACCTGGGGCGTCTCAAGAACCTCACTTCGTCGTTTATCGGGTCGTTCGTCGGCCGTGCCACCGATGCAACCCTCGCCGCCAATGGCGCATCAATCTCTCGCTATTCGGCGCACATCATCACCCCGGTTGAAGTGCGTGCCGAAATCGCCGTCCTGAAGGGGCTCGTCTCGGTCTTCTTGATGACAAACGCTTCTCGACGCCCGTTCTACGAATGGCAACGAGCAATCTTGACCGAACTCTGCGAGGTCCTTCTGGCTGCCAACGGTGCGAATCTCGACAACTATTCAGGCGCTGCCTGGTTAGCCGCTAACGGAGAAGCAGATCAGCGCAGGGTAATCGTCGATCAGGTGGCATCGCTCACCGACCAGAGCGCACTGACCCTCCACAATCGCCTAGTCGGCTCTTCAACTTAGGATTAGGGCATGGCAGGCAGAATCAAGGACAGCGATAAAGAAGAGCTCAAGTCTCGAATCAATATCGCCGACGTAATCGGGGAGTACGTCAAACTCAAGCCTGCCGGTGGCGGTAGCTTCAAAGGTCTTTGCCCCTTTCACGGCGAAAAGTCTCCCTCATTTCAGGTCACACCCTCCAAGCAAATGTTTTACTGCTTCGGTTGTCAGACCGGCGGCGACGTATTCAAGTTCCTAGAACTGCACGAAAAGATGGCCTTCCCTGAGGCAGTCGACATGCTCGCGGCTCGCATCGGTTACCAGCTCAGTTACGAGGAGGGTGCGTCTCGCGAAAATGGCGAACGAGCACGAGTTCTTGAGGCCAACACTCTTACCGCAGAGTTTTTCCGACTAGCTCTCAGTTCAGCCGAGGCTGAACCTGGTCGAAAGCTAATGAGTGATCGGGGCTTCGATGCCGCAGCTCTCGAGCTATTTGGCGTTGGTTGGGCGCCGAAGGGCTGGAACAACCTAACCGATCACCTAAAGGGCAAAGGGTTCACCGATCAAGAGTTGATCACAGCAGGTCTAGCCAGTTCGGGTGACCGCGGCATATTCGACAAGTTTCGCGGGCGCGTGGTCTGGCCGATTCGCGACACCACCAATCAGGTAGTTGGCTTCGGTGCCAGAAAGATTTTCGAAGACGACAAGGGCCCAAAATACCTAAACTCGGCCGAGACGCCGGTTTATCACAAGTCCAAGGTGCTCTACGGCCTAGACCTTGCCAAAAAAGACATCAGCAGATCTCAGCGAGTCGTGGTCGTAGAGGGCTACACCGACGTGATGGCTTGCCATCTGGCCGGGGTGACCACCGCGGTAGCAACCTGCGGCACCGCATTTAGTGAAGACCACATCCAGGTGCTAAACCGCCTGCTGGGCAACGACCCTGCGAACCCCGCCGAAGTCATCTTCAACTTCGACCCAGACGAAGCCGGCCAAAAGGCCGCCATGAAGGCCTTTGGCAACTCTTCGAAATTCAATGCGCAGACCTTTGTCGCGATCGGCCCGGATGGCTTGGACCCGAGCGATCTTCGCCAGCAGCGTGGTGACGAAGCGGTTCTACAGATGATCGAGGCAAAGCGCCCACTGCTCGAATTTGCCGTCGACCGCAGCGTCATGAAGTTCGACCTGAACTCTCGAGAGGGTCAGGTTTCTGCGACCCGAGCAGGTGCGGTGATTCTGGCCGGCATCGCCGACCCAATTCAACGGTCGGTTTACGAGAAATACCTCTCTGAGATCACCAGTGTCGATCGCGCGGCGATTTCGTCTCTGGTCAACGAAGAGGTCAAGAAAACTCGAAACAGTCGAGTGTCTAATCTCGCGATTCCAACCCCGCCGGTCGATGAGCCCGAACCCGACGTAGCGGTCGGCTTTGAACCGGTGGATCTGCGCGACCCGACCAACCGCAGGGAGCGCTGGTTGCTTGAGGTCGCTACTCAGCTGCCCGAGCTGCTAGACGCGGTCACCCGCAACCGCATCTTTAGAATCTATTTTTCGGCTTCGCGTCACGTGGCTATTGCCAAGGTGATCCAAGAAGAGTCGGCAAACGCAAGTGAAAAACTTATCGACCGGGTTGTCGAGAGGCTTGCGGACCAGCCCGATCTGCAGCAGACCTTCCGCGAAATCGCGATGCAGCAACTCCCGGCCGGCGACGACGAGGGTCGAGCAATCTACGCGAGAGGGGTTATTGGTTCGGCTTTAGAGCAAACCATCGAACTGGAGAAAAACTACCTACTCGCAGCTCGAAACAGGGCCGATGCCAGCGGCGATGCCGAGACCACCGCGCAGATAGCGCTCAAGCTGATGGATCTGGACCGAGAACTCATGTTGATCAAGTCGAGACGCGCTTGAAAATCGCCATCGAGCCTGCTTCGCGGCAAGAATTCATCGATGCGGTTTCCATTTCAGGCGGTGAGCCCTGCAAATTGGCCGAAGACGTCAGAGCGCTGATTTGGACCGATTATCATCAACCGGCGCTCCTGCGCGAAACGCTAGACGCAAACCCGCAACTCGAATGGGTGCAACTT
>CAIJJH010000039.1 GCA_903820955.1 uncultured Micrococcales bacterium | reverse complement strand
TGAACTCGTCCTTCAGCGCGATGTGCACCTGACCAATCGAGTAGAGTCGCCCTGCCCTCGCAGCTGAAATCGGGGTTGTGGTCGCTTCGGTCATGCTTAGTGCTTGTCTGCTGGTGAAGAGTAGAAGGTCAGCTTGAACTTGCCGATTTGAACCTCGTCACCATTACTCAAGGCGGCAGAGTCGATTCTTACTCCGTTGAGGTAAGTGCCATTGAGTGAAGCCTGATCGCGAACTTCAAAGCTGCGGCCCTCGCGAACGAATTCTGCATGCTTGCGTGAAACGGTAACGTCGTCAAGAAATACGTCTGCGTTTGGGTGGCGGCCGGCCTTGCTCAGATCAATGTCGAGAAGAAAACGTGAGCCGTCGGCAGCGCCGCGCTTCACCACGAGAAGTGCCGAGCCACTTGGAAGGGCGCTGATCGCTGCAACCTCTTCGGCGTCTAGGCCGTCTTGAGGATTGGTGATTAGGTCGTCAGGAAACCGCTGTGTGGGTTCGTTGAATTTGTCTGACATGACGCTCCTTTAAGTGCCAAGCCTAGTGGTTTTTGCAGAGGGTTTAATCACTGAAAAAACCTGTTGGTAGTAGAGCACGCCAGACCACCAATAGAGGCCGACACCCCAGATGGCGAAGGCCCAGGCGAGCGGCAAAACCACGTTTTCGATCGAGGCAAAAACCTTAGCGATGAGGAGAAGCGGAAACGCGTAGAGCAGGCAGAAGGTTCCGGCCTTGCCCAAGAAGTGCACCGGTAGCGGGCCGTAGCCCTTGGCGGCGAGCATCGGCATGGTTGGAATCAGAACTAGCTCGCGAGCGAGAATCACCCAAAACAGCCAGGCCGGCACGTAGTTCACAAGAGTCAGCCCAAGAAGTGTCGCGAAGATGTAGAGTCGGTCGGCAGCCGGGTCAAGCAGTTGGCCGAGACGAGTCTGCTGGTTCCAGCGCCTAGCCAAATAGCCGTCTAGAAAGTCCGTCGCACTAGAAAAAGCTAGGACGCCGATCGCGATAAAGGTGTGGTTCGAGACAATTAGCCAGAGAAAGACCGGCACCAAAAGGATGCGCAGAAAACTCAGCGCATTCGGCAGGTTCAGCCACTCGGGTCTCGAATTTGACGAACTCTGCATAACCTAAAGTTTATGCCCTGGTCGGGCTAGCGGGATTTGAACCCACGACCCCTTGTCCCCCAGACAAGTGCGCTACCAAGCTGCGCTATAGCCCGTTACCCTCACGGGCAAACACAAGTTTAGCGCTTGCGCTTTTCGCGCACGCGCATACCGATTTCGACCGGGGTTCCTTCGAAACCGTAGGTCTCGCGAAGTCTGCGAGTGATGAAACGCCGGTAGCCCTCTTCGAGGAATCCGGTGGTGAACAAAACGAACTTCGGCGGGCGAACCGAGGCCTGGGTGCCGAACAGGATTCTCGGCTGCTTGCCTCCGCGCACCGGGTGCGGGTTCTCCATCGAAAGCTCCTGCAGGAACGCGTTGAATTTTCCGGTCGGAATGCGCTGATCCCAAGAGTCAAGAGCGACTTCTAGAGCGGGTACTAGCTTCTCGAGGTGTCTGCCGGTCTTGGCCGAGATGTTGACTCTTGGCGCCCAGTCAACGTGCGCGAGGTCTTGCTCAATCTCACGCTCGAGGTAGCGACGTCGTTCGTCTTCGAGTTGATCCCACTTGTTGAAGGCTAGGACGAGCGAGCGACCGGATTCGAGAACCATGTCAACAATGCGAATATCCGCCTCGCTGATAGACGCGGTGACATCGAAAAGCACAACGGCGACTTCGGCCCGCTCGAGAGCGGCCGCGGTGCGAAGTGAAGCGTAGAAGTCAGCGCCCTGCTGAAGGTGAACGCGGCGGCGAATACCTGCGGTGTCGACGAAGCGCCAAACCTTGCCGCCTAGATCGACCTGCTCGTCGATTGGGTCGCGAGTAGTGCCGGCTAGATCGTTGACCACGGCACGCTCGGAACCAACGGCTTTGTTGAGCAGGCTCGACTTGCCGACGTTTGGTCGGCCGATTAGAGCAACGCGACGAGGGCCGCCAAATTCTTCTTTGGCAACCGCAGAAACTGCCGGTAGCACCTTCATGCAGGCATCGAGCATGTCAGCGACACCGCGACCGTGAAGTGCGGAAACCGGCATTGGCTCGCCGAGACCCAGAGACCAGAGACCGGCTACTTCGGGTTCCTGGCGGGCATCATCGATCTTGTTGCCGGCGAGAATTACCGGTTTTCCGCTGGCGCGTAGCATCTTGACCACGCGCTCGTCGGTGGAGGTAGCGCCAACCATGGCGTCTACGACAAACAAAACTGCGTCGGCTAGTTCGACGGCGATCTCGGCTTGAAGTGCTACCGAGGCGTCGATACCCTTTGCGTTTGGCTCCCAGCCTCCGGTGTCAACGACGGTGAACTTACGACCGTTCCATTCGGCCTTATAAGAAACGCGGTCGCGGGTGACGCCCGGCTTGTCTTCTACGACGGCCTCGCGGCGTCCGAGAATTCGGTTAACCAGTGCCGATTTGCCAACATTTGGTCTACCGACGATTGCAAGCACTGGAAGTGCCGGAAGGTAGGTCGGGCCACCCTCGGCCACTAGTTCGCCGGTGAGAACCGCTAGGTCCTCTTCTTCAAGTTCGTAGTCGTCAAGGCCTGCGCGCAGTGCGCGAGCGCGTTCGTCCTCTTCGACGTCGTCACTTAGATCCGCTAGGCGGGCGACAAAAGTCGGCTCGACGGGCTCATCGAACTCAAATTCCTGGTCTGACATGGTTTCCTTAGCCTCAGCCAACGAGAGCGAGAACGGCCGAAACCGATTGCTCGAAGTTGAGATCTGAGGTATCTACGAGTACGACTCCAGGTGCTGGAGTCATGAAATCTACTACTTTGGCGTCGCTTTTATCCCTGTCGGATACTTGCTTGCTTACTTCGGCAGCCTGGGCTGGTGTGAGTTCAGCTGAACGCCTCTTAAGTCTAACTTCTTCTGACGCAGTTAGGAGAATACGATTTTCGGCGTCCGGCGCCACAACGGTCGTGATATCGCGCCCTTCGACAACCACGCCGGGCAATCCGGAGCCAGAAACCAGCTCGCGGGTGAGGTTCTTCATGAACTCGCGAACCTGCGGAACGCTGGCCACCGAAGACACGGCCTCGGCGATTCTCGGCTCCCGAATTGCACTGGTGACGTCGATATCACCGACCTTCACCCAAAAGGAATCGGGGTTCAGCGAAATCGAATAGTGAAACTGGTGGAGATTCGGTGTTGGTTGGGCCGCTACGACTCCCTCGGCAATCGCCCAGGCAAGAGCTCGGTAAGCAGCTCCGGTGTCGAGGTAGCCAAACCCGAGTTCGCGAGCAACCTGCTTGCTCACACTCGATTTGCCCGAACCTGCCGGACCATCGATTGCGATGATTCTGGTCATTACTGAGCGAGATCCAAACGCAGTGCCGCGGCTCCGCGCAGGTAGACGTGCTGAATTTCGCCACGTGCCTTGGCGGTGTTTGCGTGAATCATGAGGCGAATTACCCGAGGCATCGCGTGATCAACATTAATTTCGACTGCGCACATCAACGGGACATCGCCGAGACCGAGTTCGCGAGCCGCCATAGCCGGAAACTCGGAGGTGATATCGGGAGTAGCCGTGAAGATTATCGAGATCAGGTCGGAGTTGTCGATGTCGTTGGCGTGCAGCGTCTTAGATATCAGCTCGGCTGTCGACTTTAGTAGGTGCTCGCGCTCGTCGCTGTCTAGCTGAATTGCGCCACGGATTGCTCTGATCACTTGTTTCTCGGTCTCTGACGTTGTGGTTTATCGGAGCCTTCTGCCGCCTTTAGCAGGGCACCTAGTTCAAGTTTAGTTAGTTCGCGCACCATGCCGGCTTTGAGCGTGCCCAAGTGAATCGGCCCGAATTGCTTGCGCACCAGACCGGTCACGGGGTGACCAACGTGTTCGAGCATTCTTCGCACAATTCGGTTTCGACCGGAATGCAGAACGACCTCGATCAGAGAGCTTTCGTGTCGCGCCTCGAGGATTCTTGCCGAGTCGGCTTGAATGAATCCGTCCTCGAGTTCGAAACCCTGCAAAAGCTCTCTGATGACCGACTGCGACACCGAACCGGTGACCTTCGCCACATAGGTCTTCTCGACCCCAAAAGACGGGTGAGCGAGCTTGTGGGCCAGTTCGCCGTCGTTGGTGAGCAGTAGGAGTCCGGTGGTTTCGCCATCGAGACGACCGACGTTGTAGACCCGGTCGTAGTCGAGAACGAACTGCGAAAGATCCGGTCGTCCCTCCTCGTCACTCATCGAACTGATTACGCCGGCGGGCTTGTTTAGCGCTAGGTAGATGCGTCCGGTGTCGAGCACGACCGGAACCCCCTTGACCGTCACCTTGTCTACGGTCGGGTCAATCTTGGTGCCAAGTTCGACTACCAACTTGCCGTTTACTTTTACGGCACCGCGAGTGATTAGCTCCTCGCAGGCGCGCCTGGAGGCTACGCCGGCATTGGCAAGCGCCTTCTGCAGGCGCACCAGGTTAGATTCTTCAGGCATCGAAGTCGCTGTTGGCATCTGGAAGATGCGGGCTCACCGGAGGAAGTTCGTCCAGCGAGTTGATGCCCAGAACCTCGAGCATCAGATCGGTCGTGCCGTAGTTGATCGCGCCGGTCTCGGAGTCGGTATAGAGCTCGGTGATCAGACCGCGACTTAGCAACGTTCGCACCACCGAGTCGACGTTGACCGCGCGAATCGAGGCGACCTGTCCGCGCGAGATTGGCTGTTTGTAGGCAATGACGGCGAGGGTCTCGAGTGCTGCCTGACTGAGCTTGGTCGGGTTTTCGTTGGCGATAAACATCCGCACCGCCCAGTCGTATTCGGCACGCACGTATAGGCGCCAACCGCCGCCAACTTCGCGAAGTTCGAAGCCGCGAGACGAGGTTTCGTATTCGTCACGAATCGAAATCACGAGGTCGCGAACGATGTTTACCGGTTGCTCTAGCGCGGTGGCCAAGGCAACCAGTGAGACCGGGGCGTCGGTGATCATCAGGATCGCCTCTACGGCTCCTCGCAGATCATCCTTTTGTGCGGGTGACTCAAGAGTCATAGTCAGCTCCTAGGGTGGCTAGTGTTTCGTCGTCGAAGTTTTCGGCACGCCAAGTTAGCGTCAGGTCACCAAGTGGAGTCGC
Organism: uncultured Micrococcales bacterium; assembly: GCA_903820955.1. Lineage (GTDB taxonomy): Bacteria > Actinomycetota > Actinomycetes > Actinomycetales > Microbacteriaceae > Rhodoluna. Next base: position 5,881 of record CAIJJH010000039.1, on the reverse strand, counting down.
CTGCTCGAAACTCAGGGCGGCTAGTCGGTAAAGCTCGAGCACGGCTAAGAACCTGGCCACCACAACCGCTCGGTCTTTGACCTCGCGAATCAAGTCGAAGAAGGTCACCGAACCCTTGGCGCGCATCATGGCCACCACCGCGCTTGCCTGCTCGCGAATCGAAACCCTCGAGGCGTGTAGGTGAGTCAACCCAACACTCGGGATTTCACGAGGTGTGAGCGTCTCTTGGGCGAGCCTGGCGAACTCGCCGGGGGTCAGCGTCCAGACCAGTTCTGGCTTCTGGTTTCTGAACCGCTCCTCTACGCGCACGTCGCGCGGCAACCGAGTTTGCTCGAGCGAAAGCGAGGTGTTGAACCAGGAAGCAATCTCCTTGAAAGCCCGGTACTGCAGCAGGCGAGCAAAAAGCAGGTCTCTGGCCTCGAGTAGTGCAACGTCCTCAGAATCGACCACCTCGCCCTTGGGCAAAAGACCGGCGATCTTGAGGTCTAACAAAGTGGCGGCGATAACCAAAAACTCGGACGCCTGCTCCAACTCTTCGTCGTCGTCCAACTGCTTGAGATACGAGATGAATTCGTCGGTGACCCGGCTCAGCGAGATTTCGGTAATGTCCATCTCGTGTTTGGAGATCAGACTTAGCAACAGGTCGAACGGCCCCTCAAAATTGTTTAGGCTGACCGCGAAACCGCTCTTATCTGGTGTTACCCCGGTCAGCTCTTCACTACGGAGCACAGCGTCGATCCACTAGCTCGCGAGCGACCGTCCGGTAAGACTCTGCAGCCTCGGAGGTAGGAGCGTAGCTGGTGATCGGCTCAGCGACTCTGGTGGCGTCGGGGAACTTCACCGTTCTGGCAATGACGCTGCGGAAAACCTTTTTGCCAAACTTCTGGTGCAAAAGCTCCATCACTTCACGAGAGTGCAGTGTTCGAGAATCGAACATGGTCGTGAGAACGCCATCGAGAGTCAAAGTTTCGTTCAGGGTTGACTGCACTCTGCGAATGATGTCTTCGAGAATGGCTACGCCTCGCAAAGCAAAGAATTCGGCGGCAAGCGGAATCATCACTCCGTGAGCAGCGGTAAGCGCGTTTACGGTCAATAGGCCCAGCGAAGGCTGGCAGTCAATCAGAATCAAATCGTAGTTAGCAGATACCTTCTTGAGGATTCGCTTGAGAATTCTTTCGCGGTCGAATTCGCTAACCAGCGTCATTTCGGCTGCCGAAAGGTCGATATTGGCCGGGATTACGTCGAGACCCTCGATTTTGGTGTGGCGAATGACGTCGTTCGGGTCAAGGTCACTCTTGAGCATTAGGTCGTAGATGGTTTGGCCTTCGTGGGCAATGATGCCTAGACCCGCCGATAGCGCGCCTTGTGGGTCGAAGTCGACCAGAAGCACTCGTCTGCCGTATTCGACCATGGCTGCACCCAGGTTGATGGTGGTAGTGGTTTTACCAACACCGCCCTTTTGGTTGCACATCGCGATGATTCGAGCCGGTCCGTGCGAAGTCAGCGGCTTTGGCTTCGGGAAGCGGTTATCTTTAGCCATCACTTGCCCCTTTCAAGAAGCACAAAACGTTTCCTATAGCCTAACGCCGAGCACGCGGGTGAGCGTTCGCATAGACCTCACGCAATTTATCAACCGTCACCAGCGTGTAAATCTGGGTGGTCGTGACCGAGGCATGGCCGAGCAGCATCTGCACCTGACGCACACTGGCCCCTCCCTCGAGCATGTGTGTGGCAAACGAGTGGCGGAGGGTGTGCGGCGAGAGTTCGAAACCTAAGCCGGCTGTTTCTCCCGCAGAACTGATGATCGACCAAGCCGATTGCCTCGAGAGCCTACCCCCGCGCTGGTTTAGAAACACTGCCGGAGTTCCGCGGCCAGCAGCCACTAGACCAGGCCTGACCCGAACCAGGTAGGCCTCGAGCGCTTTGCGGGCCGGCTTGCCGATCATCACCGTTCGTTCCTTGCTTCCTTTGCCGAAAAGTCGCAACTGCCGCTCGTCGGCTACGTCGTCGAGGTCGAGCGCTAAGACCTCAGAAATTCGAGCGCCGCTGGCATACAGAAATTCGACGAGAGCGCGGTCGCGAAGCTTGATTGGGTCTTGGGCTATCGCCCGCTCATCCACCCATTCGGGGCCTGCTGCGTCGAGCACGTCTAACATTTGCTTGATCGATATGGCTTTTGGCAGGCTTCGTCGTTGTTTTGGTGGCCGAACTGTCGCAGATGGATCGACCGGATTGATGCCCTCGACCAGCCAAAAGTGATGCAAACCTCGAACCGAGGAGAGAATTCTGGCAACCGATGACTGAGCCAACCCGCTCAATTGGCCAAGACTCTGCACAAAATCGGCGACGGTTAGTTCGTCTATCTCGCTGACTTCTGAGATTTTGCGAGTTTCTAAAAACGCGAGGTAACGACCGATGTCTCGCCGGTATGCCAGCAGGGTGTTTTTGGCCATCCCCCGCTCAACCGTGAGGTGCCTGAAATACTGTTCGACGACGTGTTCGATCTTCATCAGATGCCGAGTTTCCGCGCCAACGCGAGAACACCGATCACAGCCGCGGGGTTCTTCATTTCGGATCTCATGATCGACTCAAGGGCATCGGTCAGCGGGACCCAGGTGGGCCGCAGATCGGCCTCTTCGCCAGATCTAACGTAGTCGGTGACCATCGGAGTCAGCCCAGAGGCTAGGTAAACCGCAATCGACTCAGAGTTGCCGCCTGGTGAGGCGTGAAAAGTGATCAGGTGTTCGATGTGCTCGGCCCGGTAGTCGGTTTCTTCGGCGAGCTCACGAAGCGCCGCGGTTTCGGGGCTTTCACCGTGGACGTCCAGTAATCCGGCCGGAAGCTCCCAAAGGTAAGCGCCGACTGGCCTGCGGTACTGGCGAATCAACAAGACCTCTTGCTGTTCGTTAATCGCGATCACTGCTACCGCTCCAGGGTGGCGAATGAAGTCTCGCGCCAGCTCTTTGCCTTGAAAGTCGAAGTGCTCGGTGACGACGTCCCAGACTCTACCTTTGAACACCAGCTCGGTTCTGTTTGCCGGCAGTTCGATTGGTAGGTCTTTAGGCATCCTTTACCTCAAACAGGCGACTTGCGCCCTGGTGTTCGATTGCGGTGACCAAAAGCCCTCGGAACAGCGGGTGTGCGTGGGTTGGTCGAGACTTGAACTCTGGGTGAGCCTGCGTGGCAACGTAGTAGGGGTGAACCTCTCGAGGCAGCTCGACAAATTCGACCAGGTTATCGTCTGGCGAGGTGCCCGAGAAGACCATTCCAGCCGCGGCAATCTGATCGCGGTACTGGTTGTTCACCTCGTAGCGGTGGCGGTGGCGTTCTTCGACAAGCTCCGAACCGTAGACCTCGGCCACGATCGAACCCGGCTTTAGCTTCGCCGGGTAGGTTCCGAGTCTCATGGTGCCGCCCATTGCTCCGGCTTCGAGAATCGCAACCTGCTCGGCCATGGTCGCGATGACTGGCTGCTTTGATTCCGGGTCGAATTCGGAGGATGACGCCAACGGCAAACCGGCAACGTTTCTGGAGAATTCGATCACCATGCACTGCAACCCTAGGCAGAGGCCGAGGGCAGGAATGCGGTTTTCGCGAGCAAACTTCAGGGCACCGAGCTTGCCTTCGATTCCACGAACGCCGAAACCACCCGGAACACAAATACCATCGACGTCGGCAAGGTTGGCTCTAGCGCCCTCTTCGGTCTCGCAAAGGTCGGATGCAACCCAGCGAATGTTTACCTTGGCCTGATTGGCGAACGCGCCTGCCTGAAGAGCCGCGGTCACCGACAGATAGGCGTCCGGCAGGTCGATGTACTTACCGACCAGCGCAATCGTGACTTCGGCTTTTGGTTCGTGAACGGCATCGAGGACGCCCTGCCAGCGAGTCCAATTGACCTCACCGGCTTTTTCTGCGAGCCCGAGCTTTTTGATTATGTAGCTGTCCAAGTCCTGACTGTTCAAAACGGTAGGGATGTCGTAAATGCTTGAAGCATCGGCCGCGCTGATCACCGCTTCGTAATCGACGTCGCACATCAGCGCGATCTTTTTCTTGATGCCATCTGGAAGCGCGCGGTCTGAGCGAAGAACGATGGCGTCCGGCTGGATACCGATCGAGCGAAGGGTGGCCACCGAGTGTTGGGTTGGCTTGGTCTTTAGCTCGCCCGAAGGTCCGAGGTATGGCACGAGCGATACGTGCACGAAGAAGACGTTGTCACGCCCGACGTCGTGGCGCAGCTGGCGCGCTGCCTCGATGAACGGTTGAGACTCGATATCGCCAACGGTGCCACCGATTTCGGTGATGATTACGTCTGGTGCAGGAGTCTCATCAGCCTGCAAACGCATGCGTCGCTTGATCTCGTCGGTGATGTGCGGAATCACCTGGACGGTGTCGCCCAGGTACTCCCCCGCGCGCTCTCGGGCGATAACCCGCGAATAAATTTGACCGGTGGTGACGTTTGCGGCTTGCGAAAGATTGATGTCAAGGAAGCGTTCGTAGTGGCCGATGTCGAGGTCGGTCTCTGCGCCGTCCTCGGTAACGAACACCTCGCCGTGCTGAAACGGGTTCATTGTGCCGGGGTCGACGTTTAGGTAGGGGTCCAGTTTCTGCATCACGACGCGAAGTCCTCGTGCAGTTAGGAGGTTTCCGAGACTGGCGGCGGTGAGGCCTTTACCAAGTGAGGAGGCGACGCCTCCGGTGACGAAAATGTGTCTTGTGATTCCACGGTCTTGAGCGTCTGCCATGGAATTCAATGCTATCAGTTAGTCGAGCCAAACTCCGACGACGCGCGCACTAGCAATTCGTGTGCGTGCACTCGAGCCGACCCGCTGTCACTTAACCCAGAAAGCATTCGGGCGAGCTCTTCGATGCGGTCGCCACCGATCAGCGACACGACATCAGAGGCCGTGTATTCGGCGCTCGACGACTTCAAGACCCTCAGGTGTTTATCTGCGTAGGCGGCAACCTGAGCGAGGTGAGTGACCACGATGACCTGGGCAGACTTTGCCAGGGTCGCCAACCGGCGGCCAACCTCGATGGCAGCGGCACCACCGACCCCAGCATCTACCTCGTCGAAGACGAAGGTTGGGACCTGGTGAGTTTTTGCCAGGACAACTTCGATGGCGAGCATGATTCGCGAAAGCTCACCGCCGGAAGCACCCTTACCAAGAGGTCGAGGTTCGGCACCAGGGTAGGCGCTGAGCATGATCGAAATCGAATCGCGACCGTATTCCATGAAGTCGCCCGAGTCGACGATCGAGACAACGAGTGATGCGCCAGGCATTGCTAGACCCGCGAGCTCCGCCGTGACTTCTTCTTCGAGGCTGCTCGCCGAGGCTTCGCGCATGCCGGTGACTTCTCTCGCCAGGCGCTGCATATCAGAGAATTCTTTTTCGACCGCCGCGGCGAGTTCTTCTTCTGCCCCAGGTGGTGGGTCGAGTTCCAAGAGCTTTCGGGCTGCGGTGTCGCGGTATTCAAGCATTTCGTCGTAGCCGCCGTAGCGTCTGGCAAGAGCGGCCAATTCGGAACGGCGCTGCTGCAGAGTTTCAATTTCGGCAGCCGAACCACCCTCGAGTGATTCCAGATAGCCAGACAAAGAAGCTGCGGCATCGACCAGTTCGTAACCGATGCGCTGGAGGTTGGCAACCTGTTCGGCAAGAGTCGGGTCGTGCTCGGCTACCGTTTCGAGTGCGCGACGAGCAATGCCGGCCAAGCCGACCGAGTCCGGAGAATCTCCCTCGCTAGACAGCGCTTCGTGCGCCTTAGCAACGGCTTGTCTGAGTTCTTCGGTGTGAGTAAGCCTGGCCGCTTTCGAAATGATCTCGTCGAGTTCGCCCGGCTGTGGGTTGATTCGCTCGAATTCCTCGACGGCGATACGCAGGGC
>CAIJJH010000038.1 GCA_903820955.1 uncultured Micrococcales bacterium | reverse complement strand
TACGGCGTTACCCTGGACTTGAGCCAGTTGCCCCAAGAAGAAGCGGTCTACGACCTCCTCTGCGAGGCCGACACCGTTGGGGTCTTCCAAGTGGAATCCCGTGCTCAGATGGCCACACTGCCTCGAATCCAGCCACGCACCTTCTACGACATCGTTATTGAAGTGGCGCTCATTCGCCCTGGCCCTATTCAGGGAAACGCCGTTAACCCCTACATTCGGCGGCGACGAGGGGATGAGCCCGTCACGTACCTCCATCCTCGCCTAGAGCCGATACTCAAACGCACTTTGGGGGTGCCTTTGTTCCAGGAACAATTAATGGAGATGGCGGTAGCGGTAGCGGGTTTTTCACCCGCGGAAGCTGACGAACTTCGCCAAGCGATGGCTTCGAAGCGTTCAGAGATTCGCATGATGAAACTTAAGAGTCGCTTCTACGCGGGCATGGCGCAAAACGGCATTGTCGGTGAGCCGGCCGACGAACTCTTTCACGCGCTCTCGGCCTTTGCGAACTTCGGCTTTCCGGAATCGCACGCGGTCTCCTTCGCCCACCTCGTCTACTGCTCGGCGTGGATCAAGGTCCACTATCCAGAGTGCTTCTTGGTTTCATTGTTAAATGCTCAACCTATGGGTTTTTGGTCTCCTCAGAGTTTGGTAGCGGACGCTAAGCGACACGGGGTAACGGTGCTCAGGCCAGATGTGAATCGCTCCGGTGTTGGGGCACAGACTGAACTGCACGAAGGTGACCAAGCGGTACGTCTAGGCCTAGGTGCCGTGCGAGGTATTGGTTCTGAGGTTGCTCAACGTATTGCGAATGGTATTCCGTGGCGAGATCAGAATGATCTAGTGCGCAGGGCAGATCTCCAGCAATCACACCTGGAGACTCTTGCTAGTGCGGGAGCTCTCGACGATTTTGGCAGTTCAAGACGGGCTTTAATTTGGAGCGCTGGCGCGGCAAGCCAAGGTACTAGCGATCGCCTAGAAGGAGTAGTGACCGGGCTCCAGGCACCGACTCTTTTTGAACCCACTCCTATTGAACGAGTGGCCGATGACTTGTGGTCAATGGGACTCACAACCGAGGCGACAGCGATGGAGATCATGCGCGATGAACTAGCTATTCGGGCGGTAGTAACTGCAGCAAGTTTGACAACTTCGGACGCTCGACGAGTGACGGTGGCGGGGGTGGTTACTCATCGCCAGCGTCCAGAGACCGCCAATGGTGTGGTCTTTTTGAATCTTGAAGATGAGACCGGGCATGTGAATGTGGTTTTTTCTAAGGGCGCGTGGACTCGCTGGCGCGAGCTGGCGGATGCTTCACCCGCTCTACTTATCCGGGGCACGCTCGAGCGAGGACAGGGCACGGTAACTATCACCGCTGAGTTCGTCGAACCTTTACTAATTAGTGCCGCTACTCCCTCACGGGACTGGCACTAGTTCTTGAAGGCGTACTCCGGGCGTTCGCCACGAGCGACCTCTTCGCGCACCAGAATCTGAGCGAGCGGTAGGTCGTCGGCGTGGGTAACGCCAATACAGCGTGAGTGGGTCGGCAGAACGTCCAAGCGGACCGGCGTGCGGTGCAGGATTGAACCAACGAAGACTGGAAGCTGAATCTCTGCGTCCATGGCAAAGTCGTGCTCGGCAATGCACTTTTCCTTGAAGGGAAGTATTTCCGGTC
>CAIJJH010000037.1 GCA_903820955.1 uncultured Micrococcales bacterium | reverse complement strand
TGCGCTGCCGAGCGAAGTGCCCTTGGCCAGATGAATCTCGACCAACTTCGGGTCACCCGCGGTTAGCGTGCCGACCAGGTTCAGCACCACGATGTGCGACTTGCGCAATCTGTATAGCGCGGTTCGAGTCCGCACCAGAATTCCACCAGAGCCGGCAACCGCCGCCATTAGGGTGTTCACCAAAGAGCTGACATTGCTGACGATCGACAGGTTCGCAGCGAGCAAGACCGCCGACGCGCAGAACACGGCATTGCCAAGTTCCGTTGGTGCCAATGCCAACCAAAGACCCGAGCCGATCAGGGCAACAGCGATTGTCAAGATAAACAAACCAAAAGTAAGTTTCTTCGACAACTCGTCTACCGCCGCACGCTCAGATACCAGCCCCGAAACGGCTCGTTGCGCGCTCTTAACCAGCAGGTCGCCTCCTACTGCCGTGATTCGAATCGTTAGGGCCTTGTTGCTCTTCTTGGCTGAGGCATTGAAGGTGCCTGCGTAAATCGGCATGCCCTCTGACTTGTGAACCGGGATCGATTCTCCCGTGATTGCCGACTCGTCGACATCACTCTGCCCCTGCACCACGACACCGTCTGCCGGCACGCTCGCCCCCGGGCGAACTAAAACAATCGCGCCAATCTCGAGTTCACTGGCACGGATCCGCGATATCTCTTTGCCATCGATCAAGTCTGCGAACTCGGGCACCAGAGACTGAAAGTCGGGAACAGCACCTTGAATTCGCGAGACAAGCCCGTGAAAGAACCAATCCCCGATGGCGAGCAACGAAGCCACCGAGACCGCCTGATACCAAGCGTCGTGCTTCCAATCGACCAGACTCTGCCAAACCGAATACCCGCTCAGTATCAAAAGTGCCAGGCTGCCCAGCACGTACTGCCCAGGGCGCCTAGACCGAAGCTCCGAAACGGCGCTTGCGAAGTAGCGAAGCCCGCCGAGCAAGACTCCCGCGGAACCAAGCCCCAAAAGCCACCAATTTGAATCAACAAAAGTGACATTGAAAACGGCAGGCGAGATAACCAAAACAGACAGAGTCAACGCGAGAGTCGCGAAGACTCCAACCTTGCCAAGCGTCGAATAGCCGTTTTGTTTGCTCATGTCTAAGAAAGTCTAAGAACTCTTGACACAATAAGGGAATGAAGGTCACGAAATACGAGCACGCCTGCCTGGTTTTAGAGCAGAACGGGGAAAAGGTAATCATCGATCCGGGCTCATACACGAGACCCATCGAAGGCGAAGCAAACGTCAAAGCGATCGTCATAACCCACATGCATGACGACCACTGCTACGAAGAGCAGATCGATCGAATCCTAAAAACCAACCCGGACGCGCAAATTTTCGGCACCGACGAAGTGGTCAAGAGAATCGCGCCACGCAAGGCAACGGCGGTTCATCACGGTGATTTCTACAACGCCGGCGGCTTCACCCTCGAGTTCTTTGGCGATGTCCACGCCGAAATTCACCGCAGCATCCCACTGATCCAAAACTGTGGCGTCATGGTCAACGACTACCTCTACTACCCTGGTGACTCGTTCACGCGACCCGACCGCAAGGTCGAACTCCTCGCCTGCCCGTCGAGCGCTCCCTGGGCAAAGATTTCGGAGATCATCGATTTCGTGGCAGATGTAAAACCAAACTCAAGCTTCCCGACCCACAACATTCACCTGAGCGAACTCGGCCACCAGATGTATAACTCCCGAATCAAAGCGGGAACCGAAGCCAACGGCGGCCAATTCACCTTCTTAGAACCAGGCGAATCACAAGAACTTTAAAGAAAAAAGCGGCCGATTTCTCGACCGCTCACCTTGCTGGGGTACCTGGACTCGAACCAAGAACAAAGGATCCAGAAACCTCCGTGTTGCCAATTACACCATACCCCAAGGCTTTTCTCGGGCCGAGGCCCGACTTCTAATACTAGCCAAATCAGGCGTGCCGAGCAAACGTCTCTAGCCGAGCGAGACTAACCTCGCGCCCAAGAATTTCCATCGACTCAAACAGTGGCGGCGAAACCCTGCGACCCGAAATCGCCGTGCGCAGCGGCCCAAAAGCGTTGCGAGGCTTGAGTTCTAGCTCCTCGATCAACCTCTTGTTCAAGGCGTCTTGAATCGCCGAAGTGGTCCATTCGACACCATCGAGAGCCTCAATTGAAGCGCGGACGATCTCAGCCGCGTTCTCAGGCAAGCCAGCCTTGGCGTCGTCCTCAATCACGACTTCGTCGGTGAAAAGGAACGAAAGCAGTCCGGGAGCCTCACTCAAAACCGTCAAACGCTCCTGAATCAGTGGAGCACCAGCTCTCAGAACCGCGTCTTCCGCATCGGTCACCGAAGCGCCTAGAACCCCAGCGCTCTGCAGGTATGGAACCAACCGTGACTTGAAGTCTTCGGGGGTCAACAGGCGAATGTGGGCCGCGTTGATCGCATCGGCCTTCTTCTGGTCAAAGCGAGCCGGGTTCGGGTTCACGTTCACAACGTCGAAGTGCTCGGCGAGTTCTTGAAGAGTGAAGATGTCTCGATCGCTCGAGATGCCCCAGCCCAGCAGTGCCAGATAGTTGAGCAAACCCTCCGGAATAAAGCCGCGGTCGCGGTGGTGAAAGATGTTCGACTCGGGGTCGCGCTTCGAAAGCTTCTTGTTACCCTCGCCCATGACGTATGGCAGATGACCAAAACGAGGAATAAAGGTTGTGATTCCAGCCTCGACCATCGCGTTGTAGAGAGCAATCTGGCGCGGAGTCGAAGACAACAGGTCTTCACCGCGCAAAACGTGAGTGACACCCATGAGCGCATCGTCGACCGGGTTCACCAAGGTGTAGAGCGGCTGACCGTTCGGGCGAACCACCACGAAGTCGGGGAACGAACCTGCAGGGAACGTGATTTCGCCTCGAACCAAGTCGTCAAAAGAAATGTCGCAGTCTGGCACGAGCAACCTCAGCGCCGGCGTCGCGCCATCTTTGCGGTATTTCGCGCGCTCCGCTTCGTCGCGCTCCCAGTTGCCGTAGCCGAGCTGTTTGGCACGGCCCTCAAGTTCGTTGCGGGCGTCGATGTCTTCACCGGTCATGTATGACTCGTAAAGGTGACCGGCAGCCTTCAGCTTCTCGATTACCTCAAGGTAAATCGCTCCACGCTCGCTCTGGCGGTAAGGCTCGTTCGGACCACCAACGCCAACGCCCTCGTCCCAGTTCAAACCCAACCAACGAAGGGCCTCGAGGATCATCTCAAACGACTCTTCGCTGTCGCGCTCTGCATCGGTGTCTTCGATACGAAAGACAAACTTGCCACCGGTGTGGCGAGCGTAAGCCCAGTTAAACAAAGCCGTGCGCACCAAACCAACGTGCGGAGTGCCGGTTGGTGAAGGGCAGAATCGAACCACGACGTCTTTGCCAGACGCGGTGGTGAATGGTGCGGTGATGGTTGAAGTCATTATGACTAAAGTTTAGACGCCTACTTGCGACGGCGCTTCATGCGCCCCATCGGGGTCCCCACAAGGCTCTCGGTGATGTTGAAGCGCAATAGGCCCATGATTCCCCTTAACCGGACCATAGAGACCTACCTGGATTTGCAAGAACTTTATGCTGCGGCGCAATGCCTCTTCAGGGACTTGCCGATAAGT
>CAIJJH010000036.1 GCA_903820955.1 uncultured Micrococcales bacterium | reverse complement strand
GGTTCCATCCAAAGTTGCAATCAAATCAATAGTGGTGAAATCGCCCTTAGCTGCAGGACGCTCAACAGTCTTTAGAGTTCCAAATCTTGAACGAAGACGATCCAGTTCTTCATCAACTTCCTTGTCATCAACTTTGGCTGCTGCAACAGTTACCTTTAGGTTCTTGTATTCAGGAAGTTTGATTTCAGGTCTAACTTCAACCTGAATTTCAACAACCAAATTGCCAGCAAAAGTTTTCTCGTCAGGTGTGCTCTTAACATCAGCCTGAGGAGCTCCAAGTGGACGAAGCTTCTCTGATTCGATAGCTGAGCGATAAATACCATCAAGACCATCGTTGATCGCGTGTGCAAGAATTGCACCACGTCCAACTCGCTGATCCAAAATAGCTGCAGGGATCTTGCCCTTACGGAAACCAGGAATGTTTACTGTCTCAGCGATGTGCTCGTATGCGTGATCAAGCGAAGGCTTGAATTCTTCAGGAGTAACTTCCATGGTTAGCTTCACACGGGTTGGGGCTAGACGTTCAACAGTGGTTTTCAACAGTTTCTCCTGAGTTTTGGTTCCCTAAAGAAACCGACTTATCTTAGAAAAGATGGTCGGGGTGACAGGACTCGAACCTGCGATATCCTGCTCCCAAAGCAGGCGCGCTAGCCACTACGCTACACCCCGGTGAAATCCTCAAGAAAATCTCTGAAGGAAAACAACCTTGGTTAGTCTAACCCATAGAATGGTTCAGTTACCAAACGCGGATGTAGCTCAATGGTAGAGCCTCAGTCTTCCAAACTGATGGTGCGGGTTCGATTCCCGTCATCCGCTCCAATTACCTCTGACAACCCGGGCACCAGTAGAGTTTTCGACCCGCGGCAACCTCCAAAATGATCTTTTTCTTGCAGTTGCGACAGACCTGACCCTCGCGCTTATAGACAAAATTGCGCTCCGATTTGCCAGGATCCTCGTCCAAAAATTCGTCTCGAGTGATCATCACACCTTGAATGACGCCGATTCGAAGCAGCTCCACCGCGTCGTCCCAGATTTCCTTGATCTGCCTAGGTTTGAGCTGTTTGCCTGGGGTGTGCGGGTTGATTCGGGCTCGAAACAGGATTTCGGCGCGATAAACGTTCCCGATGCCGCTAATCACCGCTTGGTTCATCAAAAGCAAACCGATCGAAGTCGCCGATTTGCGAAGCCTAGAGGCAAATCTTGTGTATTCGAGACCTTGTTCGTCGGGATTCAGGGGGTCCGGACCGAGTCGCTGGTACACCGTTGCCAGAGCCTCGGAGTCAATGACCTCGCAGACCGTGGGGCCACGAAGCTCTGCGGTAACCCCCGGCACCGTAAATCTCGCTCTGACCTGGCCAACGACTACAGGTGGTGAACCCTTGTGAAACTGCCATTTTCCATATATGCCGAGGTGAATTCTCAGGATCAGGTCGTCGCCAAAGTGCAAAAACATCTGTTTGCCAACCGCGGACGCCCGGAGCAGGCGTTGTCCGTCAACCAGACGCGAGTCGGAGAACCGACCCTGAGGTGAATCGACTCGCAAAACCTTGCCGCCGAAGAGTTCGTTGAACTCGTTCGCGATTCGGTGGACCGTGTGCCCTTCGGGCATTTAGAGAATGTCGCCGGTCTGTTCGTAGCTGGAGATCTTGGCTATTCGCCGCACGTGGCGTTCGTCCTCGCTAAACGGCTCGGCAATAAAGGCCCGAATCAGCTCTAGAACCTCTGGCTCGCTGTGTTGGCGAGCACCAAGGGCAACCACGTTTGCATCGTTGTGCTGGCGGGCAAGCTTCGCAGTTTCGAGGTTCCAGGCCAAAGCCGCACGGATTCCCTCGACCTTGTTCGCGGCGATCTGCTCACCATTGCCCGAACCACCGAGGACTATGCCGAGAGCCGCTACACCTGCCTGCCGGTCGCGAATAACGGCTAGAGCGGCGTTGATGCAGAACGACGGGTAGTCATCGAGCGGATCGTAAGAAGTTGGGCCGTGATCGAAAACCTCATGACCATCGTTGGTGAGTTCTTCGATCAAGAAGTGGCTGAGGTCAAGTCCGGCGTGGTCGGTGGCGATGTGAATTCTCATGGCTACTTGCCCTTCTTTCTCTGGGTTTGCGTCAGCGGCTTGGTGATCAGGCTAGCGTCTGGCTTTTTGCTCTCGCGAAGGAGGACTCCGAAGGTGATTGCGCTGGCAATCACGCCAGACAAAGCAAAGTCGACGACGATCTGCGTGATGATCCAAACCGCCTGCTGGGCATTGGCGACATCGGTCGGTGGCTGCATGAGCAAGGCGCCAAATGCTGCGATGGCTAGGGTCACGCCGATAGAGGCGAGAAATCGCGTCGAAACCTTGGCGTCGCGCGTGACTCGGCCAAAAATCAGCCAGAGCACATAAGACGGAAACAACAGCAGAGCCGCGAGAATCGGGCCGCTTGAGAGCATCTGAGTCAGATTTCCGTAGACGAAGCACAGTCCCAGTAGGAACAGAATTAAGGTGATGCCCATGAGGGCCGAGGCCTCGATCATCGGACTTTGACGCAAGCGCATTACTGCTCCTTCAACTGCTGCAGGTCTTGGCTATTAGGCTAGTTGAAGATTGCTCACAAGCGATAACCCGAGACACAGGAGTCCCATGCCAGGCGAAAACCTAACCCGAATCGAAGCTGCCGAACGCGCCGAGGTTCTGAGCGTCGAGTCTTACGAGGTAACTCTCGACCTGACCTCGACCGAAAGCACTTTCGCTTCGAATACCAGAGTGGTTTTCAACTGCTCCAAGCCCGGCACCGAGACCTTCATCGACGCGATTACCGCGAAGATTTATGCCATCACCCTGAACGGTGAAGCACTCGACCCGGCGACCCACAGCGATGGCTTGCGAATCAAGCTGCCAAACCTGCAAGAGCACAACGAACTTTACGTGGAGGCCGACGCCTTCTACATGAACACCGGCGAGGGCCTGCACCGTTTCGTCGACCCGGTCGACAACGAGGTTTACCTATACACACAGTTCGAGGTTCCAGACAGCCGCCGCATGTTCGCTGTCTTCGAGCAGCCAGACCTCAAGGCTCGCTTCACCTTCAACGTCACCGCTCCAAAGCACTGGAAGGTCGTCTCGAATCAGCCAACTCCTGAACCAAGCGAGATCGATGACACCACTGCCGTTTGGAACTTCGAGCCAACCCCGCGAATTTCGTCTTACATCACAGCATTGGTCGCAGGTCCTTACGTCTCGCGACACAGCTCGCTGACCAGCTCGGACGGCCGTGAAATTCCGCTGGGTGTCTACTGCCGCGCCTCGCTCGAGCAGTACCTAGAAGCCGACTACATGTTCGACAAGACCCGCGAGGGCTTCGTATTCTTCGAGAAAACCTTCAACTACCCGTACCCTTTCGCCAAGTACGACCAGCTCTACGTGCCCGACTTCAATGCGGGTGCCATGGAAAACGCCGGAGCAGTCACTTTCACCGAAACATACGTGTTCCGCGGAGCCGTTGCCGAGGCCCTAAAAGAGCGACGTGTCGTCACGATCCTGCACGAGCTCGCTCACATGTGGTTCGGTGACCTGGTCACCATGAGCTGGTGGAACGACCTATGGCTCAACGAATCCTTCGCCGAGTACACCTCTCACCTTGCGGTTGCCGAGGCAACCGAGTGGACAGATGCCTGGACCACATTTGCGTTTAGCGAAAAGGCTTGGGCATACACCCAGGACCAACTCCCTTCGACTCACCCGATTGTCGCCGAGATTCGCGACCTCGAGGACGTCCAGGTTAACTTCGACGGAATCACCTACGCCAAGGGAGCCTCGGTTCTCAAGCAGCTCGGCGCAACCGTCGGTCGCAAGGCTTTCGAACAGGGCGTAGCCGCTTACTTCAAGAAGCACGCTTTCAAGAATGCGGTTTTGAACGACCTTTTGGTCGAGCTAGAGGCAACCAGCGGTCGCAACCTGACCGATTGGAGCGCCAAGTGGCTCGAGACCGCGGGCGTAAACACGCTTCGCGCAGATGTCGAGTCGGCTGAAGGCAAGATCACCAAGTTCGCAATCGACCAGACCGCGCACAAGGATTACCCGACCATTCGTCCTCACCGAATGGCGATCGGCTTCTACAACGAGGTCGGTGGCGAACTCATTCGCACCCACCGAATCGAACTGGACGTCGATGGCACACGCACCGAGGTTGCCGAACTGGTTGGCCTTCCGCGTCCGGCATTGATTCTGCTGAACGATGACGACCTGACTTACGCAAAGGTTCGCCTAGACGCGCAGTCCTGGAAGTACGCGCTCGAAAACCTCGGCAAGCTGAGCGACCCGTTGGCCAGAGCGCAGGTTTGGGGTGCGGCTTGGGACGCAACCCGCGATGGCGAAGCATCGGCGACCGACTTCATCAACCTGGTGCTAAACAACCTGCCGGCAGAGACTCAGGGCACCATGCTGATCACCCTCCTGCGTCAGCTAATGACCACAACCAAGCTCTACACCTCGGAGGGCAACCGCCACCCGACCATTGGTGCGGTTGGTACACGCCTGCTCGAGTTGGCAAAGAGCGCCAAGCCGGGCTCGGACAACCAGTTGCTCTTCACCCGTTTCGCGACCTATTTTGCCGAGACCAAGGAGACCGGCGATATCCTCGAAGGACTCTTCAATGGCTCGGTGGTTTTCGAAGGTCTACTTCTAGACCAAGACATGCGCTGGGATCTGATCAACGGGCTGGTAATGGCCGGTCGAATCGGCGCTGCCGAGATCGAAGCCGAGTTGGCGAAGGACAACACCGCCAATGGTGCGAAACAGGCAATGCTGGCTCGAACCTCGATTCCGACCCCGAAAGGCAAGCAGGAAGGTTGGAACGACCTTCTGAACAACACCGACCTTTCGAACACCGACATCAACTTCGGTTGCCAGGGTTTGATTCGAGCTCACGACACCTCGCTGCTAGAACCCGTTGTTGACTGGTACTTCGACGCAGCTCTCGGTGTTTGGGGAAGCCGAACCTTCAAAATCGCGGAATACATCTTGCGCGGCGCTTACCCGATTTACCTCGCGAACGAGGAGCTGGCCAAGCGCACCCGCGCATTCGCCGAGACCCCAGAGGTTTCTGCGATTCCGGCACTAAAGCGCATCGTCCTTGAAAACCTGGACGCGGTTGACCGTGCTCTGAAGGCACAGAAGGTAGATAACTGATGGAATCACTCATCAAGTTCTGGACCGATTGGCACACGCCAATAGTCATGGTGCTGATTTTGGTGGGTGGTGTGATCCTCCGTGCGATTCTGATCGCCTCGGTGAGGCGAATCGTCGCTCGAGTTGTCGCCGGGGTCTCGGCAGACTCGTCGCCGCTTTCCAAGGCCCGAGTGGTCGCCCGCACCAACACGATTGGTTCGGTACTTGGCAATTTGATTACCTGGTCGATTACCGTCGCCGTGATTTCGACGATCTTGAGCGAACTCGGTATCGCGGTTGGCGCGATCCTCGCCGGTGCTGGAATCCTCGGCGCAGCGGTTGGTTTTGGAGCTCAGAGCCTGGTTCGAGACCTCATCTCTGGTCTATTCATCCTTTTCGAAGACCAGTTTGGCGTTGGCGACTCGGTCGACCTCGGAGAGGCTAGCGGAATCATCGAGCAGGTGGGCTTGCGTGTTACGCAGGTGCGCGACATCGAAGGCACGCTTTGGTATGTGCGAAACGGCGAAATCGTTCGAGTCGGCAACAAGTCCCAGGGTTGGTCGCGCGTGGTTCTTGACATTGCCTTCGACTACACCGTGAGCGTCGCCAAAGCCACCGAGGTTGTCGCAAAGGCTGCCGCAACCATCAGCAAGACCCACAAGACCGAACTGATTGGCGAGCCAGAAGTTTGGGGAATCCAAAACATCACCGGTGACCAGTTCGTGCTTCGCTTGGTTCAGCAGGTGACACCGAAGTCACCCGACGCGATCGCCCGCGAACTGCGCCATGCAATTAAGGTGGCTGTCGACAAGGCGAAACTCAACCTCGCCTCAGAGGCAACCCAGATCTTCGTAAAGTAGTGGAATTCTTCGAGGCGGTTGGCGGCAGTGCCGTCTTCGCAAAACTCGCGCACCTGTTCTACCAAGGTGTCTCAGCCGACGAGGTCTTGCGTGAAATGTATCCGGAGGAAGACCTCGGGCCTGCCGAAGAGCGACTTCGAATGTTCCTCGAGCAGTATTGGGGCGGGCCGACCACGTACCAAGAGCAACGCGGGCACCCGAGACTTCGAATGCGACACGCGCCTTACAAGATCAACCCGGACGCACGTGACCGCTGGCTAAAACACATGGGGGCAGCCGTTGACCAACTTGGGCTTTCGGAGTTGCACAGGGAAGAACTCTGGAGCTACTTAGAAAGAGCCGCTCACGCGATGCTCAACACCTTCGACGACTAGTCGAGTACTGGCCCGGTGGCTGCCTTTGCTAGAACGTGACCGTGCTCGCTGCTGATCCGAACCCAGCCCTGCGCCTGATACACCTCGACGAGTTCGTTTTCGGTTAGGAACCCCAGCCCGGCTGCAACGAAGGCTGCTCCGGTCGGAATTCGCGAGCCAAACTTCATCTGACGACCCCAAATCTCGCCGCGAATACGAGCAGCGATCGGGCCGCCAACGGCCTCAGGTAGGGTTTCTGCGACCTCTGCGATGCCAGCTGTGGCAAGCGCGGTTAGTTCTGGCTCTGGAATCGAAACCAGCGGCTCCCAACCAGTTCTGGGTGGTGAGATGCCGGCCCACGGAGTCTTCAGCGAGTCAGGGAGTTCGAGCACGTAATGCTTGGGTGAATCGGCCAGAAGTTTGGCTAGTCGATCGAGAATATTGGCTATCGGAACAACCGCATCGACCTCGGATTCCTCCGCGAGTTCGGTGGTTCGTAGCCCAAGAACTGTTGGGCCATCGTCCATTAAGGAGCCGGCAAAGATTGGCGCCACATAGGCTGCGAGGACGCGCCCGAATGCGCGAAACCGAACCAAACCATTTTGGTCCAGTCTTTTGGCGCGCAATAGGTACGCTTGCAGGTCTTCGGCGCTCTGGCGATCTAAAAGCTTGAAATCGTTTCTCATCTGGTATCTAAACTACCTGTGTGCAGAACAATCAACCGAATGACCCGCTCGCCCAACTCCTTCAAACTCTCGATTTATCTGGCTCCGGCACCGAGTTTGTCGGAAAGTCGCAGTGGATGCCCCACGGTCGGGTCTACGGCGGCCAGGTCCTGGCTCAGTCGCTAATTGCGGCGGCTCGGACTGTGACTGAGGAACGCATAATCCATTCGATGCACGGCTATTTTTTGCGAGCCGGTGACATGAACCTCCCTGTGAATTACTCGGTGGACGTGCTTCGAGACGGTCGATCGTTTTCGACCAGGCGCGTCCAGGGTTTTCAGAATGACGAACCCATTTTTTCGATGATCGCCTCTTTTCAAGAAG
>CAIJJH010000035.1 GCA_903820955.1 uncultured Micrococcales bacterium | reverse complement strand
GTTGTTCCTACCGATGGCAACTCCTGAAATCGTCATGGGTGCCGGCCTTGCCAGCTTGTTCTTCAACGCCGGTATTGGCCCTGGCTTCGTGCCAACGGTCATCGCCCACGTGATGTTCTGCCTCAGCTTTGTCGTCGTAACCGTGAAGGCTCGAGTTCAGACGCTAGACCCGGCACTCGAAGAAGCGGGGCGCGATCTTTACGCGAACCCGAGCCAGGTGTTCTGGAAGATTACCTTCCCGTTGCTGCTCCCCGGCATACTATCGGCGGCGCTACTCTCGTTCGCGCTCTCGTTCGACGACTTCATCATCACGTACTTCAACTCGGGTGCGGTCAACACGTTCCCCAAGTTCATCTACGTGGCGGCTAAGGGCGGGGTTCCGGCGCAGGCGAACGTAATCGCGTCATCGGTGTTCTTGCTGGCCATTCTGATCGTGCTAGCGACTCAGATTTCGAGCCACTTCAAGCGCAAGCGCCTTCAGCACATCAAGTAAAGCTAAATGCCCTAGAGGTTGGCAATTCCGGCTTCTACGATGTCCAGCGCCTCGTTTAGGAGTGCGTCTGAGATCGCAAGCGGTGGCAAGAAGCGAATCACGTTTCCGTAGGTTCCGGCGTTCAAGACCAAGACACCGTTTGAGGTGCAGTGCTTGACTACCTTCTCAACCGCTGCCGCATTAGGGGTTAGCTTGCCGTCGTTCTCGATGAACTCGATTGCAATCATTGCGCCACGGCCACGAACATCGCCCATGACCGGGTACTTGGCCTTCATCGCGTGTAAGCGCTCGAGAAGAATTTTCTCGATTCGGTGAGCGGACTCAAACACTCCGCCGGCTTCGATCTGTTCTAGAACTGCGACTGCTGCGGCTGCGGCGACAGGGTTACCACCGTAGGTGCCACCGATCCCGCCAGCGTGCGAAGAATCCATGATTTCGGCGCGTCCGGTGACTGCCGAGATCGGCATGCCTCCCGCTACACCCTTTGCGATGGTTACGAGGTCTGGCTCGAAGCCTTCCTCCCAGTCGCTGGCAAACCACTTGCCGGTTCGGGCGATACCGGCCTGAACCTCGTCGGCAACCAAGACGATGCCGTTTGCGCGGCACCAGTCCTGCAGAGTCTTCAGGAATCCTGGAGCGGGGACGATGAATCCACCCTCACCCTGAATCGGCTCGATCACCAGGGCGGCAAGGTTTGCAGCTCCGACGCGCTTTTCCATGTAGGTAATGGCGCGAGCTGCGGCTTCCGGCCCGGTCATCCCTGCGGCGTCGCGGAACGGGTAAGACATCGGCACGTGGTGAACGCCTGGAGCAAACGGGCCAAAGCCCGAGTTGTAAGGCATCGCCTTGAAGTTCATGGCCATGGTGAGGTTAGTGCGGCCGTGGTAGGCGTGGTCGAAAACGGCTATTTCGCCGCGTCCGGTGAATTTGCGAGCGAACTTGACCGCGTTTTCTACCGCCTCGGCACCCGAGTTGAACAGGGCGCTCTTCTTGGCGAAACTGCCGGGGGTGTGGGCGTTTAGCAGCTCTGCAACGCGAACGTATGGCTCGTAAGGCGTCACGGTGAAGAGCGTGTGGGTCAGCTTGGCGACCTGATCCTGAACGGCCTTGACGACACCGTCATTGGTGTGACCGATGGTGACAACGCCGATGCCCGAACCGAGGTCGATGAACTGGTTGCCGTCGACATCCTGCAGGATTGCGCCGTGAGCGCGTTCGATATAAACCGGAAGAGCAGCGCCAACGCCAGCAGATACGTGCTTTAGGCGGTTTGCGTGCAGGGCGTTGGACTTAGGTCCTGGAATTGTGGTTACGATTTTTCGTTCTTGTTCCATGCCTCAAGTCTAAGCCTGCGGGGGAGTGGATGGGTGGCAAGATTGAAGGATGCGCCGCGTAATCATCCTCGGATCCACCGGATCCATCGGAACTCAAGCCCTCGAGGTCATCGCAGCCAACTCTGACCGCTTCGAAGTCGTCGGTTTGGCCGCCGGCACCAACAGCGAGTTGCTCGAGTCGCAGGCCCACGCCTTTGGCGTGAAAAAGGCCGTTCTCGGCGCTGAGGCGGCAACCGAACTGGTCGAAACAACCAACGCGGACGTCGTGGTGAACGGAATCACCGGATCCATCGGCTTGGCGCCCACGTTGGCTGCTCTTCGCACGGGCAAGACCCTCGCGTTGGCCAACAAGGAGTCGCTTATCGTCGGTGGTCGCCTGGTGACCGAACTGGCCAAGCCCGGCCAGATTGTCCCGGTTGATAGCGAACATTCGGCGCTGGCTCAGTGTTTGCTGGCGGGTGAAACCGCACAGGTTAGAAAGTTGATCTTGACCGCCTCGGGTGGCCCTTTCCGCGGCTGGTCACGCGAGCAGCTCGAGTCTGTCACTCCGGAACAAGCGCTCAAGCACCCGACCTGGGTGATGGGCAAAGTGGTTACCACCAACTCGGCGACTCTCGTAAACAAGGGTCTCGAAATCATCGAGGCGCACCTGCTGTTCGGCATTCCCTTTGAACGGATCGAGGTAACGGTTCACCCGCAATCGGTCGTGCACTCGATGGTCGAGTTCATCGACGGCTCAGTGATCGCTCAGGCTTCACCGCCAAACATGAAGCTGCCGATTGCCCTCGGAATGTCTTGGCCCGAGCGGCTAGCAAACGTTTCTCCGGCGCTGGATTGGACCCAAAGTCACAACTGGAGCTTCGAACCGCTCGACGAAAAGGTTTTCAAGGCCGTCTCACTCGCTCGCCAGGTCGGTTCGGCAGGGTTCACGTTCCCAGCCGTCTACAACGCTGCAAACGAGGAGGCCGTCGAGGCCTTCCACCAGGGCAGAATCGGCTTCAATCAGATCGTCGACCTCATTGAGCGAGTCGTGGACGCACACACTCCGGAGACCGAACTCTCTCTCGCCGGCGTCCTCGCAGCCGAGGTTTGGGCACGCGAGCGGGCCAACGCCCAGATCGCGACCGCCTGCTAGGCAAATTGTCAGACTTCTCGGTTAGGTTTCTCCCATGGGCATCATCGTCATCATCATCGGCTTGGCACTTTCGATCGGCTTGCACGAGTTCGGCCACCTGATTCCCGCAAAACTCTTCGGTGTTCGCGTGCCGCACTGGGCAATCGGTTTCGGGCCCAAATTGTTTTCGAAGAAGATCGGTGAAACCGAGTATTCGTTCAGACTGATTCCGCTCGGTGGTTACATCACGATGATCGGCATGTATCCGCCAGATCGCAAGGGCAAGGATGCCAAGCGCCCATTTGGCCGCCTGATTGCGCAGGCTCGAGGCGCGCACTCTGAATTCATGCAGGATGGCGATGAAGGCACGCGCACGCTCTACAGCCTGCCGGCCTGGAAGCGCATCATCATCATGTTTGGTGGCCCAGTCACAAACCTAATCATCGGCATGGTCTTGCTGACCAGCGTCTTCGTTTCGGTTGGAAGCATGCAATCCACCACGAGCGTAAAGAATGTTGTGCCCTGCGTGGCGGCAATGACTCAGGGCAAATGTCTGGCTGATGCCGTGCCGACTCCCGCTGTCGCAGCCGGAATCCTAGCGGGAGACAAGGTTTTGGCCATCGACGGAAAGTCTGTTGCCAGCTATGCGCAAGTTCAGACGGCGATCCAAGCGAGCCGCGCGCCAATTGAGATGACCCTGCTTCGACAAGGTGAGACCGTAACTGTGACCTTGCCGGCGGCTTGGGCAAAGTTGCCATACATCGACGCCAAAACCGGTCAGCAAAAGACCCATACCGCTCGTTTCATCGGGGTTTCGTTTGCCGAAAAAGCGGTGCCGACTAGTTTCTCAGACAGTTTCAATCAGGCGGGTTCGGTTGTCTCCGGCACCTTCGGCATAATCGGCAGCTTCCCCCAGCAGGTTTACAACACAGTTGAACGAACCGTTCTTTCGCAGCAGCGTGACCCGAACGGCGCCGTATCTATCGTTGGTGTCGCCGAGGCGTCCACGAAGGTCGACTCGTTCGCCTACTGGATCTACCTGCTAGGTTCGCTCAACATCGCACTTTTCGTGTTCAACATGATTCCTCTGCCACCGCTAGACGGCGGGCACATTGCCGGTGGCGTTTACGAATACCTCAAGCGCGGAGCCTTCAAGGTTCTTCGTAAAAAAGACCCCGGCCCGGTCGACACCGCGCTGATGGCACCGATAGCGCAGCTGATGTTCATCGTTTTGTTTTTAGCGGGAATCATGGTCGTCTTCGCCGATGTCGTGAACCCAATCGTGTTCTAGCGTTTTAGAATTAGTCCGTGGCTGCAATCAATCTCGGACCTCGCAAGACTCCGCCCCCAGTGCTCGCTCCAAGGCGCAAGACTCGCCAGATTATGGTGGGCAAGGTCGCCGTTGGCGGCGACGCACCAATCTCGGTTCAGTCGATGTGCACGACTCGGACCACCGATGTAAACGCCACTCTGCAGCAGATCGCCGAGCTAACCGCATCGGGTTGCGACATCGTTCGCGTTGCTGTGCCAAGCCAGGACGACGCCGACCGACTTCACCTGATCGCACGCAAGTCACAGATACCAGTAATCGCTGACATCCACTTTCAGCCAAAGTACGTTTTTCAGGCAATCGACGCCGGTTGCGGTGCGGTTCGCGTGAACCCTGGCAACATCCGCCAGTTTGACGACCAAGTTGGCGCTATTGCCAAGGCTGCCAAGGACGCCGGTGTTTCGATTCGTATCGGTGTGAACGCCGGTTCGCTAGACCCGCGCCTGATGCAGAAGTACGGCAAGGCAACCCCCGAGGCCCTCGTCGAGTCGGCCGTTTGGGAAGCATCGCTGTTCGAAGAGCACGACTTCCACGACTTCAAGATTTCGGTGAAGCACAACGACCCGGTCGTGATGGTGCGCGCCTACGAATTGCTCTCGGAACAGGGTGACTGGCCACTTCACCTCGGCGTGACCGAGGCCGGGCCTGCGTTCCAGGGCACGATCAAATCTTCCGTTGCCTTTGGTTCGCTTCTCTCTAAGGGAATCGGCGACACCATTCGCGTTTCACTCTCGGCCCCGCCGGTAGAAGAGATCAAGGTTGGCTCGCAGATTCTCGAGTCGCTAAACCTCAGACCTCGCAAACTAGAAATCGTTTCTTGCCCATCCTGCGGCCGCGCCCAGGTCGATGTTTACACCCTCGCCAACGACGTCACCAAGGGTCTCGAAAAGATGACCGTTCCGCTTCGCGTCGCCGTTATGGGTTGCGTGGTCAATGGTCCGGGTGAGGCTCGTGAAGCAGACCTAGGCGTCGCTTCGGGTAACGGCAAGGGCCAGATTTTCGTCAAGGGTGAGGTAATCAAGACCGTGCCCGAGAGCGAAATCGTCGCAACGCTCATCGAAGAGGCAAACCGCCTTGCCGCCACCATGGATCCAAACCTGGTCGGTTCAGCCCAAGTCGTCGTAGCCCAGAAGTAAGAGACCAATGCCTATTCGCCTGTCAAACCTGTTCCTTCGCACATTGCGCGAAGACCCGGCCGAGGCTGAGGTTGATAGCCACAAGTTGCTCCTTCGAGCCGGATACATTCGCCGTGCCGCGCCCGGTGTTTACACCTGGTTGCCGCTTGGCCTTGCCGTGAAGGCTAAGGTCGAGAAGATCGTTCGCGAAGAAATGGCCAATGCCGGCGCTCAAGAAGTTTTCTTCCCGGCCCTTTTGCCACGCGAACCTTTTGAGATAACGGGTCGCTGGACCGAATACGGCGACAATCTGTTTCGCCTGCAAGACCGCAAGAAGGCCGACTACCTGCTCGCCCCGACCCACGAAGAGATGTTCACCCTCTTGGTGAAAGACCTCTACTCCTCATACAAAGACCTGCCAGTTTGTCTGTACCAGATTCAGAACAAGTACCGCGACGAAGCTCGCCCGCGCGCAGGCCTTCTCCGCGGCCGCGAGTTCGTAATGAAGGACGCCTACTCATTCGACGTGGATGACGCCGGACTCGTTCGTGCATACCAAGCCCAGCGTGATGCCTACGAGCGCATCTTCACGCGTCTCGGTGTCGAATACGTGATCGTCAAGGCAGACGCCGGCGCCATGGGCGGCAGCGCCTCCGAAGAATTCCTAAGCCCTAGCCCGATCGGTGAAGACACCTTCGTGCGCTCGCCGGGTGGCTACGCAGCAAACGTCGAGGCAGTGGTAACCCCAGCGCCACCGGCGCTACCGATTGAGGGGCAGCCGGCTGCCGTGGTTCACGACTCACCAAAGACTCCAACCATCGCAACCCTGGTCGCCCTCGCCAACGCCAATGTGAAGCGCGCCGATGGCCGCGATTGGGTCGCCGCCGACACCCTGAAGAACGTGGTTCTCGCCCTTACCTCACCCGAGGGCAAGCGCTCGCTAGTCATGGTCGGTGTTCCTGGCGACCGTGAGGTTGACGCAAAGCGTGCCGAGGCAGCTTTTGCACCGAACGAGGTTGAGCAGGCTACCGAAGAAGACTTCGCCAAGAACCCAGAGCTGGTAAAGGGCTACATCGGCCCGAAGCAGGGTGGCTTCACCGGCATCAAGTACTTCGTTGACCCTCGTGTCGTCTCTGGCACCGCCTGGGTGACCGGGGCCAACCAAAAAGAGAAGCACGTCTTCGATTTGGTTTACGGCCGCGACTTTGAGGCTGACGGCATCAAGGACATCGCCGAGGTGCGCGCCGGCGATCCAGCCCCAGACGGCTCCGGCCCGCTCGAACTGGCTCGCGGAATCGAGATCGGCCACGTCTTCCAGCTCGGTCGCAAGTATGCCGAAGCTCTAGATCTCAAGGTCCTCGACGAAAACGGCAAGCTGGTCACGGTGACCATGGGTTCTTACGGAATCGGTGTGACTCGCATCATCGCGGTGCTAGCCGAGGCAAACCGTGACGAAAAGGGCCTGATCTGGCCTGAGTCGGTTAGCCCCGCAGATGTCTACATCGTGGCTGCTGGCAAGGATGAAGCCATCTACGAGGCGGCCGAGAAGCTCGCTGCCGATCTCGAAGCCAAGGGCAAGACCGTGATTCTCGACGATCGCCTAAAGGTGAGCCCGGGAGTCAAGTTCTCCGACGCCGAACTAATCGGCGTGCCAAACATTGTGATCTGTGGTCGCGGCATCGAAACCGGTGAGGTCGACCTTTGGGATCGCCGCTCTGGTGAGCGCCGCACTGTCGGGTTAGACTCGGCACTGCAAGAAATTATTTAATAACTGAAAAGGAGTCTTCATGGACATCGATTTGAGAATCCTGAAGACGATCGAGTCAGACCGAGGCATTGCCTTCGGCGAACTGGTCGAAATCATTGAAGCCGCAATTCTCGCCGCCTATTTGAAAACCACAGGCGTGTTTCTCAAGCGCGACCAGACTCACCCTTCTCGCGCCCACCTAGACCGCGCAACCGGCGCCGTGCACATCTTTGCCAAGGACGTTGACGAAGAGGGCAACGCGGTTGGCGAAGAAAAAGACGTCACCCCAGAAAACTTCGGACGCATTGCCGCGTCCTCAGCCAAGCAGGTAATCATGCAGCGCCTGCGTGCGCTCGCCGACGAAGAGCTCATGGGCGAGTTCGCCGGCCGAGTCGGCGATATCGTCATGGGAACCATCCAGCAGGGCACCAAGCCTCACCTGATTCAGGTCAGCCTCGGCGACGTCGAAGCCATGCTTCCGGCCGAAGAGCAGGTTCCGGGCGAGGAATACACCCACGGCAAGCGCATTCGCGTCTACATCACTCGCGTCGAGCGTGGTACCCGCGGCGGCCCGATGGTTACCGTCTCTCGCCGGCACAAGATGCTGGTTCGCAAGCTTTTCGCGCTCGAGGTGCCAGAAATCGCGGCCGGTTCGGTCGAGATCATGCAGGTTGCCCGTGAAGCCGGCCACCGCACCAAGGTCGCGGTTCGCGCCAATGAGCCTGGACTGAATGCCAAGGGAGCCTGCATCGGCAACCTGGGTGCTCGCGTCCGTGCCGTTTCGGCTGAGCTCAACGAAGAGAAGATCGACATCGTTGACTGGGATGAAGACATCTGCGAATTTGTCACCCAAGCCCTTTCACCGGCCAAGGTTTCGAGCGCTTACCTGATTCCTGGCGACGTCGATGCCAGACCACACGTCCGTGCTCTTGTTCCCGACTACCAGTTCTCGCTCGCCATCGGCAAAGAGGGCCAGAACGTCCGTTTGGCTGCCGATTTGACCGGCGCGAAGATCGATATTCAGCCTGAAAGCATCCTCGAGGGCGAATAGTCCTAGACCTTGAGGCCAGGCGGGGTTACAATGGAACCTGTTAGAACTTGCGTTGGCTGTCGTCAACGCGCCAAACAGCACGAATTACTGCGAGCTATCGCGCAGGGTGAAAGCCTTGTGTTCGATCGCGAAGCAGCCGGGCGAGGCGCGTGGCTTCACCCGAGCAGGAACTGTTTAGAACTGGCGATCACTCGCTTGGCCTTTGGCAGAGCGTTGAAAACCAAGAAACAGTTCGACACCGTGGCACTAACCGCACAAATAGAACAGGCAGAAACGATGTTGGCACAAAAATGAGTAGCTCGAAATGAGTACCCAACAGCTTTAACTGGCCTGACCTGAATGGGGAAGGCCCCAGACAGGAGACAAAGTGGCGGCATTACCCCGCGTTTACGACATTGCTAAAGAACTTGGTATCGATACCAAGATTGCTTTGGACAAACTTAAAGAACTTGGCGAATTCGTCAAGGGTGGATCATCCACAATCACGCCTCCGGTAGCTAAGAAGCTCCGCGACGCGTTCCCAAATGCTAAGCCAAAGGTCGAAGAGCCTAAGGCTGCTCCCAAGGCGGCGACTCCAAAGCCGGCGACCCCAAAGACCGAGGAAGCCCCGGTAACCGAGGCTCCAAAGGCTGAGTCAGCCCCAGATGCCCCGAAGACAGATGCTCCGGCATCGGCCGCCCCAGGAATTCCGCGTCCGGGCAACAACCCGTTCGCCGCGAGCCAGGGCATGGGTATTCCACGCCCGATGGCACGCCCGGGTAACAACCCGTTCTCAACCAGTCAGGGCATGGGTCGCCCAGGCGCCCCTCGCACCGGTGCTCCAGGTGCTCCACGCACCGGTGGCGCGCCGGGTCGTCCGGGTGGCGCTCCTAGCCGCCCGGGTGCACCACGCCCAGCAGGTGCCGGTGGTCCTGGTGGCGCACGTCCAGGTTTTGGTGGCGCAGGTGCCGGCGCAGGTGCTGGTGCTCCAGGTGCCGGTGGTTTTGCCGGCGCTCGTCCGGGTGCCGGTGGCCGCGGCCGCGGTGGCGGTACTGCAGGTGCTTTCGGTAAGGGCGGTTCGCGCGGTGCCTCGAAGGCTCGCAAGTCGAAGCGTACGAAGCGCGAAGAGTTTGAACAAAGAATGGCTCCGAGCCTCGGTGGCGCAGTTGTGCCTCGTGGCGACGGCTCCACCGTCATTCGTCTTCGTCGTGGAGCAAGCATCCAGGACTTCGCAGACAAGATTGATGCCAATGCTGGTCAGCTGATCACGGTGCTATTCCACCTCGGTCAAATGGCTACCGCAACCGCTTCGCTAGACGCCGAAACCTTCGAGATTCTAGGCGTCGAGCTCGGCTACCGCATTGAAGTTGTGTCGCCGGAGGACGAAGAGAAGGAACTATTCGACTCGTTCGGCCTAGACATCTCGACCGAATTAGACGAAGAAGACGAAGACCTCGCCGCGCGCCCACCGGTTGTTACCGTGATGGGTCACGTAGACCACGGTAAGACTCGTTTGCTCGACATGATTCGTAACGCCAACGTTCAGGCCGGTGAAGCCGGCGGAATCACCCAGCACATCGGTGCTTACCAGGTGCACGCAATGCACGACGGAATCGACCGCGCGATCACCTTCATCGACACACCTGGTCACGAGGCGTTCACCGCCATGCGTGCCCGCGGTGCGCAGGTTACCGACATCGCGATCCTGGTCGTTGCCGCCGACGACGGCGTCATGCCTCAGACCATCGAGGCTCTGAACCACGCTCAGTCTGCCGGCGTGCCAATCGTTGTCGCCGTAAACAAGGTCGACAAGGACGGCGCAAACCCAGACAAGATCCGCCAGCAGCTAACCGAGTTCAACTTGGTTGCCGAGGAATACGGTGGCGACGTCTTGTTCGTAAACGTTTCGGCGCTGACCGGTCAGGGAATCCCCGAGCTTCTAGACGCAGTTCTGCTCACCGCAGACGCCGCCCTGGATCTCCGTGCGAACCCGAACCGCGACGCTCGCGGTGTTGCCATTGAAGCCAACCTCGACAAGGGTCGTGGCTCGGTTGCTACCGTGCTGATCCAGACCGGAACCCTGAAGGTCGGTGACTCGATCGTTGCCGGTGCAGCTCACGGACGCGTCCGCGCCATGTTCAACGAAAACGGTGACGCACTCGAATCGGCTGGCCCTAGCCGTCCGGTTCAGGTTCTAGGTCTTCAGTCGGTGCCTCGCGCCGGCGACACCTTCGTGGTGGCAGAAGACGAGCGCCAGGCCCGCCAGATCGCCGAAAAGCGTGAAGCTGCCGACCGCAACGCTCTGCTTGCCAAGACTCGCAAGCGCGTCTCGCTCGAAGACTTCACCAAGGCTCTCGAAGAGGGCAAGGTCGAATCGCTCAACCTCGTCATCAAGGGTGACGTTTCGGGTGCTGTTGAAGCCCTCGAAGACGCCCTGCTCAAGATCGAGGTCGACGACAGCGTTCAGCTTCGAATCATCCACCGCGGTGTCGGTGCGATTACCGAGTCGGACGTCAACCTGGCAACTGTCGACAACGCAATCATCATTGGCTTCAACGTTCGCCCAGACAACAAGGCGAAGGAGCGCGCAGATCGCGAGGGTGTCGACGTTCGTCACTACTCGGTCATCTACGCAGCGCTTGAAGACATCGAGAATGCACTTAAGGGCATGCTCAAGCCGGAATACGAAGAAGCACAGCTCGGTACCGCAGAGGTTCGCGAACTGTTCAAGTCTTCGAAGGTCGGCACCATCGCCGGTTCGATCGTTCGCTCTGGCTCGATCAAGCGCAACGCGCTGGCTCGTGTTCTTCGCCGCGGCGAAGTAATCGCCGAGGGTCAGAAGATCGAGTCGCTGAAGCGCTTCAAGGACGACGCCAACGAGGTCAAGACCGACTTCGAGTGTGGTATCGGACTCAGTGACTTCAACGATCTCGAGCTCGAAGACATCATCGAGACCTACGAAATGCGCGAAAAGCCGCGAGTCTAGGAGCAGTTCATGGTTGATCACGCACGAGCCAGAAAACTGGCCGAGCGCATCAAGGTTTTGGTTGCCGAGGCGCTAGAACGGGCCGTAAAAGACCCGGATCTAGGCTTTGTCACGATCACCGACGTGCGAGTAACCCCCGACCTTCAGCACGCGAAAATCTTCTACACCGTTTTCGGTTCCGATGAAGACAAGAAGCAGTCGGCGGCAATCATCGAAAAGAATCGCGGCATTGTGCGTCGCGAAGTTGGTCGCGGTTTATCGATTCGACTGACCCCGACCATCGAGTTTGTCACTGACGAAGTGCCCGAGGTTGCCGCTCATCTGAACGATGTTTTGGCCGAAGCCAAGGCTCGCGATGCCGAAATCGCCCGCTTAGCCGCCGAGGCCGAGTTTGCCGGCGACGAAAACCCCTATAAAGAGCCCAAGAGTCACGACGAAGACGAGAGCTAAATGCTCCAAGGCCTAGCCCTGATCGACAAACCCGAGGGTCACACCAGTCATGATGTGGTTGCTCGGGTTCGTCGCATGGCGAACACCAGGCGGGTAGGTCACGCCGGCACTCTTGACCCGATGGCCACCGGTCTTTTGATTCTCGGTATCGAGCAAGCCACCAAGCTGCTCACCTTTCTGGTTGGCGAAGACAAGACCTATGAGGCGACTATTCGCCTCGGCGCTTCAACAGTTACCGATGATCGCGAAGGTGAGGTTATCTCGAGCGCGGACGCCTCACACGTCGCCGACGAAGAAATTGCCGAAGCCATCAAACCACTCACCGGTGAAATCATGCAGGTGCCCTCTTCGGTCAGCGCCATCAAGGTAGACGGCGAGCGCGCCTACGCCTTGGTGCGAGGGGGAGACGAGGTGAAATTGTCGGCGAGGTCGGTCACGATCTCACGGTTCGACGTCCTAGCAATTCGCCGCGAAGGCTCCTTTGTTGACCTAGATGTGGTTATCGACTGCTCTTCGGGCACCTACATTCGCGCCCTCGCTCGAGATTTAGGCGCAGCCCTCGGAGTTGGTGGGCATCTGATCGCTCTTAGACGCACCAGAATCGGTTCTTATCGCCTCGAAGACGCCAAAACCCTAGAGGACGCACTCGAAGTCACCTCGATGGAGGTTGCCGCCAGGAGTCAATTTGCCTGTCTAGAGCTTGACGAACAGCAGGCGCTCGATCTGATTCACGGCAAACGGCTAAAGGCCGGCGACAAGCTTTCGGAGCCGGTAGCTGCTTTCGCGCCGAGTGGTCGCCTGATGGCGATGCTCACTCGCTCGGGCTCGCAATACAAGTCGCTCGTGGTGTTCCCAGAGGTCACAAAGTGATCGCCGGGCAAGCGTTCTGGTTCATGGGTATTGCCTTGACTGTAGGGGGAGTGAACCTGCTTCTGGGGCTATTCGGGCTGAGGCTAAAAACCGCTAGCCTGTTGGCAACCGGGTTGGTCGAGCTGCTGGTTTTGGCACAGCTCGTAATCACCGTCTTGGTTTTGATTTCGGGTGCTAACCCTGCTGGTTCACTACCCGAGTATTTTGGTTACCTCTTGGTCGCGTTGCTGGTGCCAATCGGGGGCGCAGCTCTAGCAATTGCCGAAAAAACCAAGAATGCGACCATCATTTTGGGACTTGCTGGATTGACTATTTCGGTCATGTTTCTTCGGATGTTTACCATTTGGTTCGGCTAGTTATTCACCCCCCGTTAACCTCAGCAAAAGGTTCTATTTAGACGCGCTGACCAGCATTGACCTATGGCTATAGACCAGAAGAGCGGCACCGAGCTGACTCAGCGACGCAAACTAGCCGCCGGCCCCCTCAGCAAGGGCGACAAGTGGTTCTTTAGAGCTACCGCAATCTCTGCAAACTTCGCCTTCGTTCTGGTCGCTCTCATCGTCGTGTTCCTCTTCGTAAACGCTTGGCCGACGCTGAGCGCACAAGGAATCTCTTTCATCTTTGGGGATATCTGGAACCCCGATGCGAAGCACCCGGTGATGCAACTTGGGCCCATGCTCTGGGGTTCGATTTTGGTCGGATTCTCGGGCGTCCTGCTAGCAACCCCCATGGCCATTTCGGCAGCCTACCTAATCGTTTACCTGCTGCCTAAGCCGGCTGCCAGAGTTGCCACCACAATCATCGATCTATTGGCAGCTCTTCCCTCGGTCGTAATCGGGCTCTGGGGCATTGCGGTCTTCTCGCCGGTGGCAATTAGCTGGGCCAAGATTTCCAACCAACTGCTCGGTTGGATCCCAATCTTTCACGTCAAAGACCCAAATTCGGCTTTCGCCGACTCGCCTTTCATCGCCGGTTGGATCGTAGCCGTGATGATTGTCCCAATCATCACCTCGGTCACAAGAGAAATCTTCAGCCAAATGGACGACGGTCTCATCAACGGCGCAGTGGCGCTCGGCGGAAGCCGCTTCAGCGTGTTTCGCAAGGTAATTCTCCCGACGTCTTCTAGCGGAATCATCGGAGGCATCCTGCTCGGTCTCGGCCGCGCTCTCGGCGAAACCGTAGCGATTCTCTACGTGCTGCAGCTCTCTTTCAAGATCAACTTTTTCTCAGTGCTGGAGTCAAGAGGTGGTGCGGTTGCATCCTGGATCCTGGCTCGATTTGGTGAGGCAAGCAACAGCGAATTCCACGGCCTGATGGCGGCCGGTTTGGTCATCTTCCTAGTAACGCTCGCCGTGAACATGGTGGCATCGTTCATCGTGAATCGCGCCCAGCCATGGAGGAAGAATTGACTTCGATGAACCGCAAACCATGGGCGCAAAGCAGCGCTACCTTCAAGGTTCAGCTCGCTTTGGTATCAACCATTCCGGTTGCAATCGGAGCGCTTTTTGTAATTCTCGGTGGTTTCGATTTCTCCATCGGTCTGATCGGCGTGTTCTTGCCAATCCAGGTGATCGTCGTGGGTGTGTTCGGCTGGTTAAAGGCGAAGAAGCGTGGCTTGGGCGACGCCTTGTTGATTTTCTTTACAACCTTCTTTTCGACCCTCGTCCTAGTTCTGTTGCTTTCGGTGCTTGGCTCGGTAATCTTTGAGGGTTTCAAGGCACTGAGCCCGCACTTCATCTACGAGAACAACCGGTATGTCGGAACCACCACGTCACTCGAATACGGGGGTGTGGGTCACGCGATCCTCGGCACGATCCTGATTGTTCTACTGACCACGGTGGCGGCCGTTCCACTAGGCATCGCGATGGCGGTTTACCTGACTCAGTCTCAATCGAAGATGCGCGGCGTGGTTAGAACCGTGACCCAGTCGCTGGCTGGATTGCCATCGGTGGTTGCCGGTCTGTTCATCCTTGCCGTCATGCAGTTCACCCATCTAGAGCGTTCGGGTCTCACCGGCGCGCTTGCTCTGTTCCCGCTGATGCTGCCGACGGTGGCTCGTGTCGCCGAGGAATCCTTGCGCCTCGTCCCCGCCGATCTTCGAATGGCGGCTCTCGCACTCGGTGCTCCAAACTACAAGGCCTTTTTCCAGGTAATTTTGCCGGCTGCGAAAAGCGGAATTGTCACCGCGCTGCTGCTTGGGCTGGCTCGAATCGTGGGCGAAACCGCTCCGCTGATCTTGACCACCAACATGAACAACACGACCAACCTGAACCCTTTCAGCGGGCCTATGGCCTCGCTACCGACCTACGTCTACAACTTTCTCGGTTCCAGCTACTCCTCGTCTCAGCAGCGAGCCTGGGGAGCGGCTCTGGTGCTGTTGATCTTTGTCGGCATCCTCTTTGGCACCGCGCGAATCCTCGGACGAAAGAAATCCCTCAAGACCAGTAAGAAAGCAAAGTGATGATGAACTCAACGACAGCAAGTGCATCGACTCTCAGCACCGAAGACATCAGCGTCTGGTTTGGCGAGCGTCAGGTTTTGCAAGACATCAACCTGGTGTTCCCAGCCAACCAGGTGACTGCACTTATCGGCCCTTCGGGTTGCGGTAAATCGACTTTTCTGCGAACACTGAACCGGATGCACGAACTAATTCCTAGCGCGGGCCTCGCTGGCAGAGTTCTACTCGACGGCCAAGACATTTATGAGCCATCGGTGGACGCAGTGGACGTGCGTATCAAAGTCGGCATGGTGTTTCAAAAGCCAAACCCGTTCCCGACCATGTCGATTCGCGAGAACATCCTTTCTGGGCTCAAGCTATCTGGTCGCAAGATTACCGATGCCGACGACCTGGTCGAGACCTCGCTGCGTCGCGCCTCGATCTGGAACGAGGTCAAAGACCGACTCGGTGACCAGGCACTTTCACTCTCGGGTGGTCAGCAGCAGCGTCTTTGCATCGCTCGCTCGCTAGCGATGAACCCCGAGGTTCTTCTAATGGACGAGCCTTGCTCGGCTCTCGACCCGGGTTCAACCCGTCGCATCGAGGAGACAATCCAAGAATTGTCTGCGAGCATGACCATCGTCATCGTCACTCACAACATGCAGCAGGCTCAGCGCGTCTCCGACCAGACCGCGTTCTTCCTGGCCGACGAAAACACCCCTGGTGTCGTGGTGGAGTTTGGCCGCACCGAGGACCTCTTCAACACCCCAATTGATCCGCGCACCAACGACTACGTCAACGGTCACTTCGGCTAAATCGGTTAACCAAAAGTTAATCCGAACTTCGGCTGACATCTACCAAGGCGATACCCCCAGTTAGTTCAGCCGACATTTACTAAAAGAGTCGGTAAGCGACATCCAACTCACAAGGAGAAAAATGCACAAGAAGCTAGTAGCAGTTGTTTCAGCTGCCGCAGTTCTCGCTGGTCTTGCCCTAAGTGGCTCGGCTGCGCAGGCAGTAACCGCAACTTCGATCGCCGGTAAGGGTTCATCCTTCGCCAACAACGCACTTCAGTACTGCCTCTCGCACTACGACCCAGACTCAAACGACACCGTTTCGTACACCTCAACCGGTTCTGGTACCGGTCGCTCTGAGATGGCAGCGGGTAACGTCAAGTGGGCTGCATCAGACGGCCTATACGGGGCGGCTGACGCACAGCCAGCTAGCTACACCATGGTTCCAATCCTTGGTGGACCAGTTGTCTTCGCATACAACGCCAAGAGCGGAATTCCGGCAGGCCTAAAGCTTGACGCGGCAACCGTTTCGGGAATCTTCAAGGGCACAGTCACCAAGTGGAACTCGACTGCAATCAAGAAGCTAAACCCGGGCAAGGTTCTTCCTAACCAGCTGATCCAGGTTTACTACCGCACCTCTGGTTCGGGTACCACCGCAAACCTAACCACCTACCTAGCTCAGAGCCTGAACGTGACCGGTCAACCTGCACAGTGGGTTGCCAACTCGAAGGACCTTCTGGACGCATCGGATGGCATCTCGGGCAACAGCGCAGGAACCCTAGCCGTTGGCGCATTTGCTAAGACAACGTCGGCCATCATCGCCGACAAGCTACAGGCGACCAAGTACTCATTCGGTTACTTCGACCTATCAGACGCCGTCTCGGCCAAGGTTGGTCAGGTTGCACTGAAGAACGCATCTGGTCAGTTCGTACTTCCAACCGCAGCTGCTGCAGCGAAGTTCCTGAACGCACAGACCGCGATCGTTGATGCTTCTAGCCAGCGCACTGATGGCACCCTGTCGATCGACTTCACCAAGAAGGTTGCCGGTGCATACCAGCTATCGATCGTCAGCTACGGCATCGCTCCTCGTGCAACTGCCACCGAAGCCGGACGCGCAGTTCACGACTGGTTCACCTACGTAGTCAACTCCTGCATGCCAGCACACGGTGCAGCTCTTGGTTACGTGCCACTAACCGGTGCACTGAAGGTAACCGCACTTCAGCAGATCGCAAAGATCAACTAGTTTCAAGGCAGTAAACGTGGAGGCGCGGCCGGTTCACCGGCCGCGCCAAAGCGCTTAAAATGGACGCAACGAGAGGTAAAGAATTGAAGAAGCAAATTCGGGCCATCGCAGCTCTTGCCATAGCAACCTCTGCGGCTCTAGCACTAACGGCTTGCGACCCTCCGATGCCACCAGATGTCGCCGCCCAGATCGCAGAGCAGACCTACACCTGTGTTGCAGGCGACGTCACAATCTCTAGCCCAGCCGAGATGGCCGACCCGATCTCTCAGTGGCAGCTAGCGCTTCCTTCGGTCTGTGTCTCGCCACTTGACCAGATGACCCTCACGACTGCAACGACCGAGGCTGCCGATTTGGTCGTCTCGCCAACCACTCCAGCAACAACCACCTGCAAGCCTTTCGCAACCGTCCCACTCGCGGTTGAATCTGCGAACATAGTTTTCAATCTGAGTGTCACGAGCACTCTAAACCTGACTCCCAAGACCGCTGCAGCGATTTTGAATGGCGAGATAACAACCTGGAGCGACTCGCGAATCGCTAAAGAAAACGTCGGAACCGAGCTGCCCGACGAACCAATCATCCTCAACCCGAAGGCGAATCGCGATGCCTTCGGTTCGTTGAACGGTTGGCTCACCAGACTTGGTGCTCCGCTAACTGCCTCGAAAATTGCCCAGTCAGATCAAGCCAAGGTTTCTGACTACGCCGCCCTGGCCGAGGGTGAAGTAGCCATCGTCCCGGGTTCTTACGCTTTATTCCTCGGTCTCTACTCGGCTTCGCTGTCTTTCGGTGAAGATTCCGACAAGCAACCTATTCTGGCCAACGCCGATACCGGTGGCGTTAGCTCGGCGGCCACCCAGTGGGTTCCAAAAGCAAGCGAAGCTGGCGTCACGGTGTCGCTCGACCCTGGCCTAGCACCGATTGTGCCGGCCGGCTTCGACACTGCCGCAACTCCATACCAGGCGATCTACCCCGTGAACCTCTACCTTTGCGGCGAAGACACCTTGCTAAAGCGAGCGTTAGCCAACTTTATTTTGAGACTCGACAGTCAGGGTTCACTCGGCGCTTCAAACTTCAACCAACTCAGCGAGGCAACTCGCACCTTGGCACTGGTCACGGTTCGAAAAGGGCTCCCGACACCAACCGCGCCAGCGACGAACTAGCGCTTAAACTAATGCGGTGACCAAAACCAAAAAATCCGGTGCCGTATGGGTTCTGATCTTCGCCTACGGGGTCTTGGCATTAGCCGCACTCGGCAGGTCAAGTTTTGAGCTCGCAACCAAATTCTCGGCAGCCCCATTGCCTTACACACTTTCGGCTATCGCTGCCTGCTTCTATGTCTTGGCAACCATTGCGCTAATTCGACAGGGCTCAACCTGGCGAAAGCTCGCCACCTGGGTCATTTCTTTCGAACTGGCCTTGGTTTTGCTCATCGGTTTCGCCACGCTTTTTGACGCCAACGCGTTCCCCGCCAAAACCGTCTGGTCTAACTTCGGCCAGGGTTATGGCTTCGTGCCATTGGCTCTGCCGATTCTCGGGCTCATTTGGCTTCGTCGAGGTGAGAAGAAGTGATCAGCTGGACGTCGACAGCTCAGATTGACGCGGAATTCCCCGAAACCGCAGTCACCATCGGCAAGTTTGACGGGATTCACCTCGGGCATCAGGCGCTGCTGGCCGAACTGGTTGAGGTTTCCGAGGAGCACGGAATCGCATCGGTTGTGGTCACCTTTGATCGACACCCGGACGCCCTGCTAAACCCTGGCCGATTGAAACCAGCCCTGATCGGCCCCCGCCAAAAGCAGTTTTTGCTCGCCGAAGCCGGGGTTGATGCCGTTTTGACTCTAACCTTCGATGACGATCTCGCACATAAAAGCCCCGAAGAGTTTGTGCAGACCTATTTGGTCGAGGCGCTAAAAGCCAGAATCGTTTTGGTCGGCGAAAACTTTAGATTCGGCGCTAAGGGAGCCGGAACCGTGGTCACTCTTGCCGAACTCGGAGCGAAGCACGGCTTCAAGGTCATCGTGGTGCCGTCAGTCATGGTCGAAGGCCAGGTGATCTCGACTACCCTGATTCGAGACGTCCTTGACCAAGGTGAAGTTGAGATGGCGGCCGAACTGCTCGGCCGGCCGCATCTGACCACCGGAATCATCGAGCACGGTCTAAAAATTGGCAGATCAATCGGGTTTCCGACCGCAAACATGTCTCGCGAGGCCGAAGGTTACCTGCCCGTCGATGGCGTTTACGCTGGCTGGCTCTATGCCGACCAGGAACGCTACCCGGCCGCGCTTTCGGTTGGAATCAACGAAACCTTCCAAGCGGTTCCTCGACTCATCGAGGCTCACGTCATCGACCGCACCGACCTAGATCTCTACGACAAGGTCGTCTCGCTCGAATATGTTAAACACATCCGTCCTTCGGCCAAGTTCAACGGTATAGAAGACCTCGTAGCGGCAATCAATCGCGATGTGGCTATGTGCAGAATCATTTTAGGAGTCGTGAGCTAGTGGATTTCGCAGCAGCAATCAAGGCGGGTTGGCTCAAATGGAACCAATTCAGTGGCACGGCGTCAAAGTCAGAGTTTTGGTATTTTTACCTGTTCCTCTGGATCCTTGGGCAGGTAGTCAACCTGGCCGACATGTTCATTCAACCCGCGCTTCGCAATCAGCAAGCGATCCTAGGTGACGGAACCACATTGCTAACCGCGGACCAATACCTGCAGTTGATACCGATTCCGTCCCTGATCATTTCTCTGGTAACCCTGATTCCTTCACTGTCTTTGACATACCGGCGCATTCAAGATGGCGGACGAAGCGGCAAACTGGCATTTCTTCAATTCATCCCTTTGGTTCTCGGAATCGTTTTTATCATTTCGGCTTTGTCAGCACTTCCCGCACTTTTGGCAACTGGCACATTCGATAGCAACCTGGCGCTGTTGATACTTGGGTCAATGGTCCTGTTTGTGATTACCGGCATCATCTGGCTGGTCTACTGGTGGATTTGGATGCTTGCACCAACCAAAACCGCTGCTCAGGGCAACCG
This sequence comes from uncultured Micrococcales bacterium, assembly GCA_903820955.1. Lineage (GTDB taxonomy): Bacteria > Actinomycetota > Actinomycetes > Actinomycetales > Microbacteriaceae > Rhodoluna. The sequence goes on along the minus strand of CAIJJH010000035.1, from coordinate 5,753 downwards.
GTTCGCAACTAACTAGCACCACAGAGCCTTCTCGGCTATGCTTGAGAGGTTGCCGTGTATCGGCCGCGGATAAAGAGAGCTAGAAACATTCCCGTTTCTTGCGCCGCGCAGCTAGCAGAAGGAGAACCAAATGGCTCTAGACCCAAAGGTTAAGACCGAGATCATCAACGAATTCGCAACCCACCCAGGTGACACCGGTTCTCCTGAAGTTCAGATTGCAGTTCTTACTCGCCGCATCAAAGACCTCACCGAGCACTTCAAGGAGCACAAGCACGACCACCACTCGCGTCGTGGACTCCTTCTTCTCGTGGGTCAGCGCAAGCGCCTCCTTGGCTACCTCCAGAAGGTAGAAATCGAGCGTTACCGCGCATTGATCGAGCGCCTCGGCCTTCGCCGCTAAGTGTCTTAGACAAAAACCGTCCGACTCGTAAGACTCGGGCGGTTTTTGCTTAACCGGTTTTAGCTAAAAATCGGTTTAGTATCCAAACAAGTTCCACACGAAAGGGGAATCATGGAATTCACGAATGCAATCAAATACGGTTTCAAAAACTACGCAAACTTTAAAGGTGTCGTCGACCGCAGAACCTGGTGGTGGTGGTACCTGTTTGCTGCTGCAGTTGTTTTTGTAGTGCAAATTTTGAGCGGTGTAGTCGCTGGAGTTGCAGCTGCTTCTGCAATGTCGAGCGGAGACTCTTCCGCCAGCGCAGTCGCTGCTGGGTTCAACTTCCTGCTGTCTCTTTTGCCGTTAGCGATCTACCTACCGACCCTCGCTCTGATGGTTCGCCGTCTGCGTGACGTTGGCACCAATCCGCTGTTCCTGCTTTTCAGCCTGCTGCCAGGCGTGGTGCTCTTTATCGGTGCACTTGTCGGCGGTGTCGCTGGAGCTTCGATGAGTTCTGGCATGGGGTCGTTGGGTAACGGTTTTGCAGGATTGTTCCTAGGCATGATTCCTGGAATCTTGCTCACACTTGCCTACGGCATTTGGCTAATTGTTCTACTTGCCAAGCCGACTAAGACTGCCGCTCAAGGAAACAAGTACGCGACTGCCTAAACAAACATCAAAGACCGCCTGGTTCCTAAGGACTCGGGCGGTTTTTGCTTTAACTCTCTTGGTTCTGATTTCTTGCCCAGGACCGAAAATCGAGTTATCGTATCTACAAATTCGTTGAGGGGGAGCAATGTTTGCTAAGTACCTAGCCCAAGGTTTTGCTGGAACTTTCAGGTTGAAAGCTCGCCTCAGTCGCGAAGCTTTTTGGCCTTATCTTGGCTCGCTCGTCGGTCTGTTTATCGCCACCGGTTTGCTTTTAGAGCGGGCCGGAACACCGGGCAAGGTATTTACGATCACCGTGTTTACGGTTCTATTCGCTTCTGCCTTCTGGAGGCGAAGGAACGACATTGGAGTCCCAGGCTGGACAGCCGTTTTCTGGGTTGTTCCGGCAACTCTCTACCTGATCGGCCAGGTCATGGGCCCCCCGATCCCAAAACCAGTGCCTGATATCCCGGCCGGGTTAGGGGATGCCGGCCTGTTTCTCTTTCTAACCCCCGAGTTTGGCAGCGCGGCAAGCGTGAGCCTCGAAAACTCTCTAAACGACTTGTGGTACCAGGTGGCCTACATCATGATTCCGGCCGCGATCGCTGTCTCTCTGGCGATTTTCGAAATAGTGCTCGGCAGAAAGTCGTCGAAGACTTACTAGCCTTTGTCGGAGGGCTCTGCTACCCTAAAAGAAGCGACGTGGCAGGTTTTGCTGGTCTTCGGTCGTGGATCTTGGAGTTCTCCAAGGTTTTCTACTGCAGACCAGGGCATCCCTCCCAATGTGGGCAAGTTTGACTTGCCGCGCTTGCTAAAGAAGAAATAAAGAGGAGGGACCATGTTAGGTCCAGACAAAGTAGAGCCCATGGATGGTGCTCAGGCAGAATATGCCATTATCAAAAACCCAAACGGTACCGAGCGAGTCATTCGCTTTGAGACCGGTCGTCTAGCTGCTCAGGCACAGGGTGCCGCAGCTGTTTACATCGACGGCGAAACCATGCTGTTCTCGGCAACCACCGCGAGCAAGCAAGCAAAAGACCAGTTCGACTTCTTCCCTTTGACTATCGATGTCGAAGAGAAGATGTACGCAGCCGGACGCATCCCAGGATCGTTCTTCCGTCGTGAAGGTCGCCCAACCACGGATGCAATCCTCGCCTGCCGTCTAATCGACCGCCCGCTACGTCCATCGTTCGTCGATGGTCTTCGCAACGAGGTCCAGGTTGTTGTAACCGTTATGGCTATCGAGCCAGACGAAATGTACGACGTAGTCGCAATCAACGCGGCTTCGATGTCAACCCAGCTTGCTGGTCTGCCATTCTCGGGCCCAATCGGTGGTGTGCGCGTTGCACTCATCAACGGTCAGTGGATCGCGTTCCCTAAGTATTCGGAGCTAGAGCACGCAGTGTTCGACATGGTCGTTGCCGGCCGTGTAATCGTCGAAAAAGACGGCACCGAAGACGTCGCAATCATGATGGTTGAGGCCGAGGCTACCGAAAACTCGCTAGACCTAATCGAAGCTGGCGCCAAGGCTCCAGACGAAGATGTGGTCGCTGCCGGTCTTGAGGCTGCCAAGCCTTACATTGCCGAGCTAGTGAAGGCACAGGCTCGCCTGGCTGCCAAGGCCGCCAAGCCACTAGCCGAGTACCCAACCTTCCCGCCTTACAGCGACGAGGTTTACGATGCAGTTGCAGCTCTTGCCGAGGCAGAGCTAGGCCGCATCTACCTAATCGCCGACAAGGTCGAGCGTCAGAACGAAGACGACACCCTCAAGGACTCGGTCAAGGCAAAGCTTGCCGCGACCCTGACCGACGAGCAGCAGGGTCAGATCTCTGCCGCCTACAAGTCGGTAACCAAGAAGGTTGTTCGCACCCGCGTTCTAACCGAGAAGATCCGTATCGATGGTCGTGGGCCACGCAACATCCGCGTCATCGACGCAGAGACCGCTGTGATCCCTCGCGTTCACGGTTCGGCCATCTTCCAGCGCGGTGAGACCCAGATTCTTGGTGTCACCACCTTGAACATGCTCAAGATGGAACAGCAGATTGACTCGCTGAGCCCTGAGAAGACCAAGCGCTACATGCACAACTACAACTTCCCGCCTTACTCGACTGGTGAAGTTGGCCGTGTTGGTACCCCGAAGCGCCGCGAAATCGGTCACGGAGCACTAGCCGAGCGTGCACTGGTTCCTGTTCTTCCAAAGCGCGAAGACTTCCCTTACGCAATTCGTCAGGTGTCTGAGGCTCTAGGTTCGAACGGTTCGACCTCGATGGGTTCTGTTTGCGCATCGACCCTTTCGCTACTCAACGCTGGTGTGCCACTGCGCGCCAAGGTTGCCGGTATCGCAATGGGTCTGATCTCTGACGAGATCGACGGCGTAATGCGTTACGAGCCGATCACCGACATTCTCGGAGCCGAGGACGCCCTAGGCGACATGGACTTCAAGGTTGCCGGTACTCGTGACTTCATCACCGCGATTCAGCTCGACACCAAGCTAGATGGCATCCCGTCATCAGAGCTAGGTCGCGCACTCGCCCAGGCTAAAGAGGCTCGTCTTTCGATCCTCGACATCATGGACCAGGCAATCGATGGCCCAGATGAACTAGCCCCGACCGCTCCACGCGTCATCGCGATCAAGATCCCTATCGACAAGATCGGTGAAGTCATTGGCCCTAAGGGCAAGATGATCAACCAGATCCAGGACGAGACCGGAGCCGACATCTCGATCGACGACGACGGAACCGTTTACATCGGTGCCACCAACGGACCATCGGCAGACGCTGCTCGCGCAGCTATCGATGCCATCGCCAACCCACTTGTTCCTAAGATTGGCGAGCGCTTCCTAGGTACCGTCGTGAAGCTAGCCACCTTTGGTGCGTTCGTTTCACTGGTTCCTGGCAAGGATGGCCTATTGCACATCTCGGAGCTTCGCAAGATCTCCGGTGGCAAGCGCGTTGAGAACGTCGAAGACGTTCTTGAGGTCGGCCAGAAGGTTCAGGTCGAAATCACCAAGATCGACGACCGCGGCAAGCTCTCGCTTAGCCCAGTCGTTGAAGGCGAAGAGACCACCTCTGCCGAGGAAGACGACGCAGAGTAACTACGTGTCTGAGATCTTCTTTCCTTTAGATCAAAACGACCTTTCGTTCACCGCTTCGGGAGGTAGTTCGGTTCGCCGAACTATCCTTCCGAGCGGTGTTCGCGTTTTAACCGAGAACGTGCCAGGTGCTCAGAGCGCTTCGGTCTCGTTCTCTGTTGCCGTCGGTTCTAGAGACGAAACCAACGGCCACTTTGGCTCAACTCACTTTCTCGAGCATCTTTTGTTCAAGGGCACTCGGAAGCGCACTGCGCTAGAGATCGCCATCGCCTTCGACTCGGTCGGTGGCTCGAGCAATGCCGCCACCGGCAAGGAATACACCAGCTACTACGCTCGCGTTCAAGACAAGTCGATTCCGGTTGCCGTCGATGTCATCGCCGACATGCTTACGTCCTCGCTGATTGACCCAACCGAGTTCGAGAACGAACGAACCGTGATTCTCGAAGAACTCGCGATGAACGACGACGACCCACAGGACGTCGCCCACGAGGCATTCGCCGAAGCCGTGCTCGGCGCACACGAACTTGGCCGCCCGATCGGCGGCACCAACGAAACCATCAACGCGGTAACCCGCGACGCGGTTTGGGATTACTACCAGGCGAACTACCGCCCACAGGATTTGGTTATCGCCGCCGCCGGTGGCGTTGACCACACAGAACTTATCGCCCTGGTTGAGAAGGGTCTTACCGAAGCCGGCTGGGATCTCTCGCTGGAGGCCGAGCCGGTTGCCAGGCGCAGCCAGGCTCCAGCTCTGATCGAACGCAGCCAAGCGCTAAAGGTGATCAAACGCCCGCATGCGCAGGCCAACATCTTGGTCGGTTCGCAGGGAATCCTTGCCGAAGACCCTCGTCGATACTCGATGGCCATTCTCAACACCGTTTTGGGTGGCGGCATGAGCTCTCGCCTGTTTCAAGAGATCCGCGAAAAGCGCGGCCTTGCCTACTCGGTCTATTCGTTCAATCAGGGCTATTCAAACGCGTCCTACTTTGGCCTCTACGCCGGTTGCTCTCCGGCCAAGAGCCGCGAGGTTACCGAGCTCATGCTTTCGGAATTCGAAAAGGTGGCAACCAAGGGAATCACCGCCGCCGAGCTAGAACTTGCCAAGGGCAACATCTCTGGTGGTCTCGCATTGAAGTTTGAGAGCACTCAGGCTCGCATGAGTCGACTAATCGGCAGCGAAATCGGTGCCGGAACCTTCGTCGATCTAGACGAAGCGCTTCGCCGCTACGAATCTGTCACCCTTGACGAGGTGCAGGCTCTGGCCGCCGACATCGCCTCTCGCGAACGCTCGATTGTTGCGGTTGGCGACATCGACGAGTCGGTCTTCGAATCTCTGGTCTAACCTAGTTACGTGACCAAAAACATTGCAGTCGTAGGCGCCACGGGGCGCATGGGCAAGCTCGCGCTCGAGCTAATTGAAGACTCTGCCGATCTCAGCGTGTTTGCCACCCTCGATTCGAAGAGCGAGCTCACTAGCGCACTTGGCGCAGACGCCATCTTCGATGTAACTCGGCTAGACGTAAGCACCGAGGTTGTCGCCTTCGCCCAGGCCAATTCGATTCCAATCGTGGTTGGCACCAGCGGTTGGTCGGCTCACAAGCTTTCGTCCCTTGACGCCAACGGCAGTGCCGT
>CAIJJH010000034.1 GCA_903820955.1 uncultured Micrococcales bacterium | reverse complement strand
GCATCGGTGGCACGGCCGACGAACGACCCGATAAACGATGAGGTGAGGTTTTTAAGACGCCCTAGATCACGACCCGTCGAATCGTAGTGGTCTGGCCAATATTCGTTGGACTGAAGGCGATCGAAGGCCTCCTCGAGCTCCTGACGAGTCACCGTGGAGCCGGCCCAAGCCTGAATTTTGTCAATCAACTCTTCGTGAGTGTTGGGATCGGTGAGGTCGGGGATCTTTACGAATCCAGAGACGATAGCGTCTTCGAAATCGTGCACCGAATAGGCGACATCGTCGGCAAAGTCCATGATCTGAGCCTCGACACACTTTTGACCCGGAAGCGCTCCCTTGCGAACCCAATCGAAAACGGCAGCGTCATCTTCGTAGACGCCGAACTTGACCGAGTGACCGCCACCGAGCTCGGGCTTGCCGTCGATTAGTCGCCACGGGTACTTGCAGGTCGCATCGAGGCTGGCGCGGGTTAGATTTAGCCCGAATGACTCGCCGTCTTTGCCGAAAACCTTGGGTTCGATTCGGGTGAGCAGGCGTAGAGTCTGCGCGTTTCCCTCGAAACCACCGATGGATTCGGCCCAGGAGTTCAGGGCGGTCTCGCCGTTGTGGCCAAATGGCGGGTGCCCGAGATCGTGCGAGAGACAGGCCATGTCGACAAGGTCTGGATCGGTGCCGAGTTCGAGCGCCATTTCGCGCCCGACCTGAGCTACCTCGAGCGAATGCGTGAGTCGGGTTCTGGCAAAGTCACCGCCGCTTGGGCTGAGCACCTGCGTCTTGGCACCTAGCCTGCGCAGGGCCGATGAATGCAAAACTCGTGCGCGGTCGCGGGCGAACTCGGTTCTTCGCTCTTGACCCGAGCGCGACTCACCGAGAAAGCGATCCTCGTCGGCTAATTCGTAGCCCGTAGGTGTTTCGATCATCCGCCTGAAACCCCCAACTCTGCTTCCTGAAGCATGCTTCGCTGATTGCCAACTAGTTCTTGGCTGTCTAGCCAATTCTCTGGCAGGGCACAGACTTTTGCGCCACCTAGACGACCGCGTGGCCCCTCGGCTTCTTCGCCAGGGTATGGCAGGTCTCGATCCAACCGAGAAAGAATCTCGTCCATCTGATCGAGCGACTCGACCCGCGATAGGTCGGCTCTGAATTCGCCACCGACCGGATAACCCTTGAAATACCAGGCCACGTGCTTGCGGATGTCTCGGCAGGCGTGATCCTCGTTCTCGAAGAATTCGACCAGTAGCTCGGCGTGACGCTTGAAAGCGTCGGCAACTTCGCCGAGATTTGGCTGAATCGGGTCAATCGCCGAGTTCGAGTTCGGGTTGATCGCATACTCGTCAAAAGCCGCCTGGAGGTCTCCGAAGAGCCAAGGACGCCCGAGACAACCGCGGCCCACCACGACGCCGTCTACGCCGGTCTCACGCATCATTCGGACGGCGTCACCGGCAGACCAGATGTCGCCGTTGCCGAGTACCTGAACATCGGGCAGCGATTCGCGAAGCTTCGCAATGGCGCTCCAGTCGGCGTTGCCCGAGTAGTAGTCGCTCGCCGTACGTCCGTGCAGCGCAACCGCGGCAACCCCGGCATCGCGAGCGGTTTTGCCGGCATCTAGGTAGGTGAGGTGATCTGCGTCGATGCCTTTTCGCATCTTTACGGTCACCGGAATCTCGCCGGCCGCCTTGACTGCGGCGTTGACAATCGCGTCGAATAGGTCGCGCTTCCAGGGTAGGGCTGCTCCCCCACCCTTTCTGGTCACCTTAGGAACCGGGCAACCGAAGTTGAGATCGATGTGATCGGCTCGGTCTTCGGCAACCAGCATGGTTACGGCTTCGGCGATGGTCTTTGGGTCAACACCGTAGAGCTGGACCGAGCGAATGTCTTCGCTCTCGTGATGACCGACAAGTCGCATCGACTCTTCGGTGCGCTCAACCAGCGCTCGCGATGTCACCATTTCAGAAACGAAAAGGCCGCCACCGAACTCGCGGCATAACCTGCGAAAAGCGGTGTTGGTTATGCCAGCCATCGGCGCCAGGATAACCGGCGTCTTGATGGCTAACTTGCCGTACTGAAGGCTCAGGGCAGCAACCTCTCGGCTAGGTAGCCCTTTAGTCGATCAAGCGAAACGCGCTCCTGAGCCATTGTGTCGCGCTCGCGAATGGTTACGGCCTTGTCGTCTAGTGACTCGAAGTCGACGGTGATGCAGAACGGCGTGCCGATTTCGTCTTGACGACGGTAGCGGCGACCGATCGCACCCGAATCATCGAAGTCGATGTTCCAGTGGCCGCGCAGATCTTGCGCTAACTCGCGGGCAAGTGGCGAAAGGTCCTCGTTGCGCGAGAGCGGAAGCACTGCGGCCTTGACCGGGGCTAGGCGATAGTCGAGACGAAGAACGGTTCGCACATCGACGCCACCCTTGGTGTTTGGCGCTTCGTCTTCGGAGTATGCGTCCACGAGGAATGCCATCAGTGAGCGGGTGAGACCGGCCGCAGGCTCGATCACGTAAGGAGTCCAGCGTTCGTTCTTACCCTGGTCGAAGTACGACAGATCGACACCGGATTCACGGGCGTGAGTGGTCAGGTCGAAGTCGGTTCGGTTGGCAATTCCCTCGAGCTCGCCAAATTCGCTGCCCTGGAAACCAAAGCGGTACTCGATGTCCACGGTGCGCTTCGAGTAGTGAGAAAGCTTTTCCTTCGGGTGCTCAAACAGGCGCAGGTTTTCAGGGTTGATCCCGAGGTCGGTGTACCAGTTCATGCGCTGTTCGATCCAGTAGTCGTGCCACTGCTCGTCGGTGCCAGGCTCAACGAAGAACTCCATCTCCATCTGTTCGAACTCGCGAGTTCTGAAGATGAAGTTTCCGGGAGTGATTTCGTTTCTAAACGACTTACCGATCTGGCCGATGCCAAACGGAGGTTTCATGCGGGCAGCGCCTAGGACGTTGGCGAAGTTCACGAAGATGCCCTGTGCCGTCTCTGGGCGAAGGTAGTGGAGTCCAGACTCGTCCTCGACAGGGCCAAGGTAGGTCTTGAGGAGGCCGTTGAAAAGCTTTGGCTCGGTCCAGGAATCTTTGCCGCCACAGTTTGGGCAGGCAATCTCGGCCATCGAAGCCGGCGCGCGACCCTTCTTTTCTTCGAAGGCTTCTTCAAGGTGGTCGGCGCGAAATCTCTTGTGGCAACTGGTGCATTCAATCAGCGGGTCGACGAACTCGCGAACGTGGCCCGAGGATTCCCAGACCTTGCGCGGCAGGATCACCGAGGAGTCGAGACCGACTATGTCTTCACGGCTGTTGACGACCGTGCGCCACCACTGACGCTTGATGTTCTCTTTGAGTTCGACACCGAGGGGTCCGTAGTCCCAAGCCGAGCGGGTTCCGCCGTAAATCTCGCCGGCGGGAAAGACGAAGCCTCGACGTTTTGCGAGGGAGATGACTGAATCTAGACGGTTCGGTGTTGCCACTTTGGACTCCATGTCTACACCTCGCTGGATGCGGGGTGTGAACTGCCATTTTACTTGCCAGAACCGTGTTTTGGCTTGTCAACAGCCCCACCGAATCGGCGGTGACGATTGCCGTACTCCTCAATCGCGCGCCAAAGGTGCTCGCGGTTGAAGTCTGGCCATAGGGTTTGGTCGAAGATGAACTCTGCATAGGCCGACTGCCAGAGCAAAAAGTTGCTAGCGCGCTGCTCGCCAGAAGATCTGAGAAACAGATCTACATCGGGCAGATCGGGAGTGCTCAGGTACCGCTGAATGGTCTTCTCGGTTACGCCGCCGGGCTTCAAGCGACCGCTCGCGACGTCCTCGCTAATTCTGTTGACGGCGTCAACGATCTCGACTCGAGAGCCGTAGTTGACGCACATGGTCAGCGTTAATGTGCTGTTTTTCGCGGTCAGCTTTTCGGCTGCGCGAAGTTCACTAACCACCGAGTTCCAAAGCTTCGGACGTCGGCCCGACCAGAGGATGCGAACACCCCAAGAGTTCAGAAGATCGCGCCGGCGGCGAAGAACCTCGCGATTGAAACCCATTAGAAACCGGACCTCGTCTGGCGAACGCTTCCAGTTTTCGGTGGAGAAGGCGTAGACGGTCAGGTACTTCACCCCAACCTGAATTGCACCTTCGACGACATCGAGAAGCGCCGCTTCGCCGGCCTTGTGGCCCTCGACACGGGTGAGCCCGCGAGCGTTAGCCCAGCGACCATTGCCATCCATCACGATGGCGATATGCGCTGGCACTTCGGTGAATTTAGGTACGTTCGACATGTTGTAGCGATTTTAGCCCGCGCTCGATGTGCCATTGGCTGTAGGCGGCAACAATTCCAGCGGCGTTTGCCCTTGCTGACTCACTCGAAGCATCGGCGACAACCCAATCGCCTGAAAGTAAGGCGCCCAAAAGGTCGGCGGTGTCTGCGTTCAGAGTGGCAGCGCCAGCGGGTTTGCAGTCTGGGCAGACCACACCACCCAGTTGCAGAACGAAGGCACGATGAGGCCCAGGCGTGTTGCAGATCGCGCAATCGCCGAAGTTCGGAGCCCAGCCGGCAAGCGACAGCGCGCGCAATAGGTATGAGTCAAGGATCAGCGAGCTGTCATGCTCGCGCCTAGAAAGCGATCTGAGCCCGCCGAGGAGCAGCAGGTACTGCTGAGGACTTGACACGTCACCCGTCAATTTTTCGGCCGTCTCAACCATCGCAGTGGCCGCGGTGTAGGTTGCGTAGTCGTCGACGATGTCGGCACCAAATGAGTTCAGGGTTTCGACTTGGCTAACGGTGTCGAGGTTTCGACCCTCGAAAAGCTGCACGTCTACGACCATAAACGGCTCTAGTCGCGAACCGAACTTTGAACCCGTCTTGCGAACACCTTTTGCCACGGCGCGAATCTGCCCGTTGTGGTGCGAAAGCATCGTGACGATTCGGTCGGCTTCGCCTAGCTTGTGCGTGCGCAGCACAACCGCTTCGTCACGATAGAGAGGCATTTAGCTCCGGATTGCCCGGTTGACCGCTGAAATCAGAGCCTTGAGCGACGCGGTGGCGATGTCGCCGTCGATGCCAACGCCCCAGAGCGTGGTTTCGCCCACCTCAAGCTCAATGTAGGCGGCAGCCTGGGCGTCTCCGCCTGCGCTCAGAGTGTGCTCAACGTAGTCGAGGAGTTTGACCTCTACCGCCAGCTTGCCGAGGACGTCGATGAACGCCGAGATTGGTCCGTTGCCGGTTCCGGTAAGTTCGACCTCGCCAGTGCCGTCGCGAAGAACAACTTCGAGCTTGACCACGCCGTCCATGTCTGACTCGGTGCGCATGCGCTTTAGTTCGAATCGGCCCCACTTATTGCTTTGGTCTGCGTTTGGAAGGTATTCGTCGGTAAAGATTTCCCAGAGCGCCTCGCTGGTGACCTCGCCGCCGACAGTGTCGGTCTTGTTCTGCACGACTCTCGAGAATTCGATCTGCAACTTGCGCGGCAGATCTAGGCTGTGATCGGTCTTGAGTAGGTAAGCCACTCCACCCTTGCCAGACTGCGAGTTCACGCGAATTACGGCCTCGTAGGATCGGCCGACATCCTTCGGGTCAATCGGTAGGTAAGGAACAGCCCAGACGAGGTCGTCAACCGAAACTCCCTTTTCGCCGGCCTCCTTGTGCATCTGTTCGAAGCCCTTTTTGATCGCATCCTGG
>CAIJJH010000033.1 GCA_903820955.1 uncultured Micrococcales bacterium | reverse complement strand
CTTGGTAAAGAACTTGCCGGTATTCGCTACCAGCGCCTGTTTGACTACTACGCCGATGAGTCCATGTTTGACATCGCGAACGCCTGGCAGGTGCTAGTCGACGACTACGTTGGGGCAGACGACGGCACGGGTATCGTTCACCAGGCTCCCGCTTACGGCGAAGACGACCAGCGGGTCTGTCTCGCCGCCGGAATCCCCACCTACATCTCGATCGATGAACAGGGCAAGTTCAACAACCTGATCACCGACTTCTCAGGCGAGCACATCTTCGACGCCAACAAAGAGATCATCGCTCGACTCAAATTGGACGGCCGCTTGCTCAAGCAGGCCTCATACGATCACCCCTACCCGCACTGCTACCGCTGCAAGAACCCGCTGATCTACAAGGCTGTTTCGTCTTGGTTCGTTGAGACCACGAAGCTCAAAGATCGAATGCTCGAACTGAACAAGGACATCGACTGGACTCCGGAGCACACCAAAGACGGTTCGTTCGGCAAGTGGCTTGAGAACGTGCGCGATTGGGCGATCAGCCGCAACCGCTTCTGGGGAGCCCCGATCCCGGTTTGGAAGTCGGATGACCCCACCTACCCTCGCATCGACGTTTACGGTTCGCTAGACGAGCTCGAAGCCGACTTCGGCGTTCGAATCGATGACTTCCATCGCCCAACCATCGACAACCTGACCCGCCTAAACCCCGATGACCCGACCGGTAAATCGACCATGCGTCGGGTTCCTGAGGTTCTTGACTGCTGGTTCGAATCTGGTTCGATGCCGTTCGCACAGGTGCACTACCCGTTCGAAAACCGTGACTGGTTCGACACCCACAACCCGGGTGACTACATCGTTGAATACGTGGGTCAGACCCGCGGCTGGTTCTACACCCTGCACGTTCTAGCGACCGCGCTGTTTGATCGTCCGGCTTTCAAAGCTGCTGTCTCGCATGGAATCATCCTTGGCGACGACGGCCAGAAGATGTCAAAGTCGCTTCGAAACTACCCAGACGTCAACGAGGTCTTCGACCGAGACGGGGCCGACGCAATGCGCTGGTTCCTGCTCTCGAGCCCGATTCTTCGAGGCGGCAACCTCAGCGTCACCGAGCAGGGCATCCGAGAGGGCGTGCGACAGGTTCTCTTGCCGCTTTGGAACACCTGGTACTTCTTCTCGCTCTACGCCAACGCCGCCGGATACGAAGCCAAGATTTCGCATGACTCGACGGACGTGCTCGATCGCTACCTGCTTGCAAAGACGCGTGACCTCATCGTCTCGGTCGAAGCAAACATGAACCGGTTCGACTCATACTCGGCCGCTAGCGATCTTCGCGACTTCGCCGACGTTCTGACCAACTGGTACGTTCGTCGTTCGCGCGACCGCTTCTGGGTTGGTTCTGAAGAAGCCTTCGACACGCTCTACACGGTGCTAGAAGCGCTTTGCCGCGTTGCCGCTCCGCTACTACCGATGGTCACCGAGGAGGTCTGGAAGGGACTCACAGGAGGTCGCTCGGTTCACCTCGAGTCTTGGCCAGATGCAAGTTTGTTCCCAAGCGATGAAGTTTTGGTTCGCGCTATGGATCAGGTTCGCTCGGTCGCTTCGGTCTCAAACAGCCTCCGCAAAGGCGCAGGGCTTCGAGTTCGTCTGCCACTGAACAAGCTGACTGTGGTGCTAGAGGGATCGCACGAGCTTGGCGCGTTCGCCTCGATCATCGCAGACGAGCTGAACGTGAAAAACGTTGCGCTGGTAGAACTTTCGCTCGATTCGACCAAGGACTTCGGCGTGGTCAAGCAGCTGACCGTAAACAGCCGCGTGGCCGGCCCGCGCTTGGGCAAAGAAGTTCAGCAGGTGATTCAGGCTGCCAAGGCTGGCAACTGGTCTGAAGCCAATGGAGTAGTTACCGTTGGCGGTTTCGACTTGATCGATGGCGAGTACGAGCTGGACCTAGTCGCCGACGTCTCGGAGACCGAAGACCAGATCGGCATTCTGCCAGGTGGCGGCTTCGTGATTCTCGACGGCCACCTAACCCCCGAGCTCGAAGCCGAAGGCGTTGCTCGTGACCTGATTCGTCAGGTCCAGCAGGCACGCAAGGACGCCGGGCTCGATGTCAGCGACCGGATCAAGCTAACCGTGACCGGCGACGCAGCATTGCTTGCCGCAACCGAGACTCACCAGGCTCTTGTGAAGTCGGAGACCTTGGCCCTCGAACTCGAACTTGTTGCCGGCGAGGCAAACATCTCGGTGGTGCGACTTTGAGTTGGGCCGCCAAGGCGCGGCAGGTTGAGGCCGAGCTACTGACCCGCATTCCCGAAAACAAGTTGCGCCCTCGACTCGAGCCGACCAAGCGTGCCGTCGACCTCATGGGCGACCCGCAGAAGTCCTACCGAGTGATTCACATCACCGGCACCAACGGCAAGACCTCGACCACCAGAATCATCGAGCGAATCTTGCGCGAAATGGGTCTTCGCACCGGAAGGTTCACCAGCCCTCACCTGGTGCGACTAAACGAGCGCATGGCTTTGGATGGCCAACCGGTTAGCGACGAGCGCCTGTTCGAGGTCTGGACAGACATCACGCCGGTTCTTGAGATTGTCGACGCCGAGCTAGAGGCCGCGGGCGACACCAAACTGACTTTTTTCGAGGCTCTGGCCGCCTTCGGTTTTGCTGTTTTCGCCGACGCTCCTGTCGACGTCCTGGTTCTCGAAGTCGGCATGGGCGGCGAATGGGATTCCACAAACGTTGCCGACGGCGATGTCGCCGTTTTCACTCCGATCTCGATTGACCACGCCGAGCGACTTGGCAACACGGTCACCGAAATAGCCAAGACCAAGTCGGGAATCATCAAGCCGGGGGCCTTTGTGGTCACGTCTCCGCAAGAACCCGAGGCGCTCAAGGTTTTGCAAGATAAGGCTGGCGATATAGCCGACCACTTCGTGCAGTTCGGTAAGGAATTTGAAGCCACCGACATTCGTGTAGAGCCGGGCGGTCAACGGTTTAACGTTCGCGGCCTCGCTCGCGAATACAACGACCTTTTCATTCCGCTGCACGGCGAACACCAGGCGCAGAACGCGGCCGTTGCGATTGCCGCGGTCGAAGCATTTGTTGGCGGCGGAACCCACCCGATTGTCGATGACGTGATTCGTGCCGCTCTAGCCGATGTTTCTTCGCCGGGTCGCCTTCAGGTGATCGATCGCGAACCGTTGACGATTCTCGACGCGGCACACAACCCGGGCGGCGCGGTCACTCTCGCCAAAGCACTCAAAGACAACTTCGGTTCACCGAGAGCGGTAGGCGTTTTCTCGATGCTCGCCGAAAAAGACGCCGAGCACTTTTTCGAAACTCTCCAGGGCAGTTTCGAACGAGTCGTTATCACTCAGTCTTCTTCGCCGCGCGCAGTGCTGGTCGAAGACTTAGCGACAGTGGCTGGCAATTACTTCAAGCAGGTCGACACCGCACCAAATGCAAAGTCGGCTCTGCAACTTGCCAAGACCTTCGAGTTGGAGGCAATCGTGGTTGCCGGCTCAATCAGCCTCGCCGGCGACGTCCTGAAAGAAATCCAAATGGACGACGACTATGAGAGCAGTGAGAATGAAAGCGAAGAAGGTATCCAAGATGGCGAGTAAGTCCCTGCAGCGTGCACTCGGAGCTATCGTGTTGGCCTTCGAGTCGTTCATCGTGTTTTTCGGAACCCTGGTCAGCTTTGGCCTAAAGGTTGCCGAACCGGGAGTTGTTTGGGCCATCGGTCTGGGGTTGGCAATCGTGATGATCATCACCCCGGCGATTCTCGGCCGTAAGGGCGGTTACTGGTTCGGCTCTGCGCTCCAGGGAGTTGTCTTATTTTTGGCGATTGCCACGATAATCACGAACCCGGCAGGCTATGTCTTTCTGATCATTTCAATCATCTTTATCGGACTTTGGACCTGGGCGATGATCGCCGGCTCAACTATCGATGCTGCAAAACGTGCCTTGGCACGCAAGAATGAACAACTAGGAGAAAACTAATGACCGAATCGACTCTCGTACTTGTTAAGCCAGACGGCGTTGCCCGCAACCTGATCGGCGAAATCATCGGACGCATCGAGGCGAAGGGTTACGTTGTCGCCGAAATCAAGACTTTGACTGCGAGCCGCGAACTACTCGTCGCCCACTATGCCGAACACGAGGGCAAGCCGTTCTTCGAGCCGCTGGTTGAGTTCATGGGCTCCGGCCGTGTTGTTGCAATGCGAGTCGAGGGCAACCGAGTCATCGAAGGCTTCCGTTCGCTTGCCGGTGCAACAGATCCAACCGTTGCCGCACCTGGCACCATTCGTGGCGACCTAGGTCGCGACTGGGGTCTGAAGGTGCAGCAAAACCTAGTTCACGGTTCTGATTCTGCGGAGTCCGCTGCTCGCGAACTCGCGCTCTGGTTTTAGGGTTACTTGAAGCTGGTCGTGATCAACGGCCAAAAGCTAATCGCGATAAGCACGAGCGCTAGCAATTCGGTCATCGCCGCGTAGAACCAACTTGACTCGCTGGCATTCACAAACCATTTGACACTCTTCACCGGCACGTCGAAGACTCCCTCGGCCCCGGCCCAGGTGATCACTCGCCAAAACAGGGGAATCATCGCAGCCCAGGCAACCATGCAGTAAGGGCAGAGTGCGTGGATCACGTAGTTGGTCTGGATAAAGAGCCAGACGACAAACATGAATCCGATCGAGACGCCGATAGTGAAGCAGCGCCAAAACCAAGCCTTGAACTGCGCACCGGCAAGAATCGCGAAACCGACGGCAATCGGAAATATGAACGCACCGAGCCCAATGATTGAGTTCGGAAACCCGAGGACGCTGGCTTGCGGAGTGATCATCACTTTGGTGCAGGAGATCCAGACGTTGATATCGCAGGAAAGGGCCGCGTTGGGGTTGGCGGCGAGGTGAATTCGCTCTAGGGTGAGCCCAAATGCGGCGAACCAACCCAGGATTCCTGTCCAGATCAGGGTGAACGCGAAGCGCTTACCCGGGCTGGCAACTAGTTCGTCTGTACTCACGAAAACAAGTATCCCACGCGTCCAAGGTGACTTTTGGGTATTTGAGTGCCATACTTGAAGAAGCGAACGGCACCACACGCCGCAAGCGAAAGATTTATCGAGCTTCAGGCGAACGCGTAAGACCTCAAACGGCAGCTAGGGCCCTAAATGATGACTCGAACTATGGTTTTGTTTCCACAACGGAAACAGTGAATTTAAGCCTTCGGGCTAGAGTGTGTGGCCTAGCCTAAAGGCGGCTTGGAGTACACCAAAAATGGTGAAAAAGAACGAAGCAGCAGAAACAGCTGCGCCAAAGACCCGTAAGACCACTAAAAAGGTCGAGCCAGTCGTCGAGACTGCGGTTGAATCCGTGGTCGAGAAAAAGCCGACTCGCAGTCGCAAGCCTAAGGAAGAACCCGCAGCCCCGGTTGCCGTTTCGGCAACCTCGCTGCTCTTCCAGGCACCAGACCTGCCAACCCCAACGGTTGACCCTAAGCGCGGACGCATTGTTAACGCACCAAGCCAGGACGGCGAATCTCACTTGCGCAAGCGCACGCGTCGGCGCGAGGGCGAAGACGCACCGGGCGATCTTCCGCCAAATGCGGTCGTCAAGGTCCGCACTCCGCGCGAGCCCAAAGAACCTAGCAACGAACCGCAAAAGGTCCGTGGCTCGACTCGTCTAGAGGCTAAGCGTCAGCGCCGTCGTGACGGTCGCGATGCCGGGCGTCGCCGCACCGTAATCACCGAATCCGAGTTCCTCGCTCGCCGCGAAGCAGTCGACCGCACCATGGTCGTTCGCTCGAAGGATGGCAAGATTCAGATCGGTGTTCTCGAAGACAAAATTCTCGTTGAGCACTATGTGGCCAAGGCCGCCGAGGCTTCGCTGATCGGCAACGTTTACCTGGGCAAGGTGCAAAACGTGCTACCTAGCATGGAGGCGGCCTTCGTCGACATCGGTCGCGGTCGCAACGCCGTTCTCTACTCGGGCGAAGTCGACTGGGAGCTTGCCGAAACCGGCAACCAACCACGCCGCATCGAGTTGGCACTGAAGTCTGGCGACACCGTCCTAGTTCAGATCACCAAAGACCCCGTCGGCCAAAAGGGCGCCCGCTTGACCTCTCAGGTCTCGCTACCCGGCCGCTACCTGGTTTATGTGCCAAACGGCAGCATGAACGGAATTTCGCGCAAGCTGCCAGACAGCGAGCGAGTTCGCCTGAAGAAGATTTTGAAGGAGATCCTGCCTGAGGACGCCGGTGTGATTGTTCGCACCGCCGCCGAGGGTGCCTCCGAAGAGCAGCTAACGCTAGACGTCCAGCGCTTGCAGATGCAGTGGGAGGAAATTTCTCGCCGAGTCGAAACCCTGCAGGCCCCGGTTCTCTTGCACAGCGAGCCAGACCTTCTGATCAAGATTGTTCGAGACGTCTTCAACGAGGACTTCCAGAAAATGGTCATCTCGGGTGACGACGCCAAAGAGGCGATCACCGCTTACCTACAGAGCGTTGCGCCAGACCTTCTAGAGCGCGTCGAGATTCACCAGGGTTCAAAAGACATCTTCGATGAATTCCGCGTGGGGGAGCAGATCGCCAAGGCTCTAGAGCGCAAGGTTTACCTGCCATCTGGTGGTTCGTTGGTAATCGACCGCACCGAGGCGATGACCGTGGTGGACGTCAACACCGGCAAGTTTGTCGGTAGCGGCGGAAACCTAGAAGAGACCGTTACCAAGAACAACCTCGAAGCCGCCGAAGAAGTGGTTCGCCAGCTTCGTCTTCGCGACATCGGTGGAATCATCGTCATCGACTTCATCGATATGGTCCTCGAGTCAAACCGTGACCTCGTTCTTCGTCGTCTGGTCGAATGCCTAAGTCGTGACCGCACCAAGCACCAGGTCGCCGAGGTAACCTCGCTCGGGCTCGTTCAAATGACCCGAAAGAAGCTCGGTATGGGGCTTCTAGAGACCTTTAGCGAGGCCTGTGAGGTTTGCGCCGGTCGCGGCGTTGTCGTGCAGCACGAGCCGCACATGAAGGCTCGCTCCGGTGGCGGAGATCAGCAGCAGTCCAAGGGTGAGAAGTCTGGCAAGCAGCGTCACAAGAACCAGCAGAGCCAGCAGCCTAAGCAAGAAGTTGCCAAGGTTGTCACCGCCGAGAGCGCTGTTCAGATCAACACTTTGGTAGCCCAAATTGCGGCCGCCAGCACTCCGACACTCGAAACTTTGACCGAATCGCTACCCGAACCGGTAGCGGCGGGTCAGGGTCGTCGCAAGTCACGTCGCGTGACGAGCGAGGTTCCAGCAACACCTTCCGAAATCGAATAGCGATTCGTTTGACCGATTGGTGGTAACAGGGTATTGTTGAACCTTGTTGCCCGCAATCTAGTGGGTCAAACGAATCCATGAACAAAGGGTAAAACCGTGGTTTACGCAGTAGTTAAGGCCGGCGGCCGTCAAGAAAAGGTGTCAGTAGGCACCATCGTGACGCTTGACCGTATCAAGGCCGACGCCAACGGCAACATCGAGCTACCCGCTCTGTTGCTAGTTGATGGCGACAAGGTCACCACCGACTCGAAGGTTTTGGCCAAGGTCAAGGTAACCGCTCAGGTGCTCGGCGACCTACGTGGCCCAAAGATTTTGATCCAGCACTACAAGAACAAGACTGGCTACAAGCGTCGTCTGGGCTTCCGCGCAGAACTGACCCGCGTGCAGGTCACCGAGATCAAGTAAAGGACTGACCGAAAATGGCATCCAAAAAAGGTGTTAGCTCCACAAGAAATGGTCGCGACTCGAACGCTCAGCGCCTAGGCGTCAAGCGTTTCGGTGGCCAGGTTGTAAGCGCAGGCGAGATCATCGTCCGTCAGCGCGGCACTCACTTTCACCCCGGTGTTAACGTCGGCCGTGGAAAGGACGACACTCTGTTCGCTCTCGCAGCGGGCGCAGTCGAGTTCGGAACCAAGGGTGGCCGCCGCGTCGTAAACGTGGTTGCTGCTTAGTTCATAAATTTTCCGTGGGAGGCGAGCCTGAGGGCTCGCCTTCTGCTGTTTTCACAGGTAGAAGGAGGTTTCGATGATCACATTCGTTGATCAAGTGACTCTCCATGTGCGCGCCGGAAACGGTGGCGATGGCTG
>CAIJJH010000032.1 GCA_903820955.1 uncultured Micrococcales bacterium | reverse complement strand
TGCGAGAGTTGCTCGAGGTACTTCTCCATAGTCAAACCCGGAATACGCGACTCAACCAGAATTACGTCGATCAGGTAATCCCCCAGAAGCTCTAAAGCGCCTCGTGGATCAGCTGTCTCGAAAACGACTTGGAGATCCGATTGTGATTGCAATAAAAGTAGCCGACCTTCGCGAACCAAGTCATCGGCATCAATGACCGCGAGTCGCAAACCGAAACTCATTTTGATTCGACGACTGTCTTCAGATTTGGGAACATGGCTGCCACGGTGAAGCCGACACCTGGGGCTTTGGTTGCCTCTACGTTGCCTTCGTAAAGCGCGGCTCGTTCGCGCATCGCATTCAATGTGGCGCCGTCAATTTGCTGCACTAGCGACTCAAGGTCTTCTTCAACTCCGTACCCGTCAACAAGTTCACCGAGTGAGATGCGTGAACGGTTGCTCGCCTCTATGCCGTTGTCTTTGACCATCAATTGCAGCCCCTCGCCCACCCAAGTGAACTCGATGGTTACATTGGTGCCGCGAATAGCGTGCTTACGCACATTCTCGAGTGATTCGAACGCGATCTTGTAGAGGCACATCTCTGCGCCTTCATCGAGTTGGAATGGCTCTCCCTCTGTTCGCAACTCGGCGTTGTAGCCAAGCTCGCGATAAGCGATCACCAGCGCTTCGAGGTCGGCCAATCTCGGCGTCACGCCTCCAGCCACCGCGCCGGTGTGGAGCAACTCAAACAGGCGTCGCAGCTCTAACTGGGCTGCTTTTGCCGCGTCAGAGGCTCTGGAGAGGACTCTGGAGGCTACCTCTGGGTTTTGCTTGACGGCGTAGGAACCACCCTCGGTGAGGCTCAAGACCGCGCCTACACGCTGTATTAGAAGCTCCGATAGGTCCTTGGCGATCTCTAGCCGTTCGTTCTGACGAGCGAGTTCCAAGTTGATGCGTGCCTGCGAGAGCAGGGTCA
Organism: uncultured Micrococcales bacterium; assembly: GCA_903820955.1. Taxonomy (GTDB): domain Bacteria; phylum Actinomycetota; class Actinomycetes; order Actinomycetales; family Microbacteriaceae; genus Rhodoluna. Next base: position 1,343 of record CAIJJH010000032.1, on the reverse strand, counting down.
GCGCCTGATCCAGTGGGGAGCCCACGTGTTCCATGCGAACAAACGCCAGTCTGCCGAGAAGCCAAGACAAAGCAAGCCAACCGGCAGTAAGCACGACCGCTACCGATAGTGCGATAGGACGCTGGTTTTCGCTAACCAAGATTCCAAGGCTCTCAAAGCTTGCAAAGGGACCAAAAGTTAGAAACCAGATCACGACAGAGGCTCCGAAAATTGATGACCCGAGAGCCCAAAAGCGAGTCTGACGATTGGCGAAGGCTGCAATGAGCAGAACGGAGATAGCGATGGCGAAGGAAGATGCTGAAGGCGTGAGACCGAGAAGAATTGCAGCAGCTTCGCCAATCAAAACTAGCAAAACTGAAAGCGCGGGAAGTCTCCGAGCGAAGAGAACCGCGGCTGCGTATAGGGAGGAGGCGACCAGCGATTTTGGCCCGATTAGGACTAGGTCGACACCGCCGAGAAACAGGAAGAGAGAGGAGGCCAGGTAGATGGTGGGAAGCCAGAAATTCTCGTGGATCCACCGAAACATGTGGCCTCCTGAAAGTATTTTTCGAAAGTGGCTCCCCGGCTTGGACTCGAACCAAGAACCTATCGGTTAACAGCCGATTGCTCTGCCAATTGAGCTACCGAGGAATGTTGTAACAGGTAAAAACACTACCAAAAAACTTGGCGTCTAGTAGCCAAGTTTCTTATCAACAACCCCAATCCAGTCTGCTTTACTCAAAAACGCCAACGTGTTTACTCGAATTCTCTCGGCAAACATCCTCACCACTTGCTCATCGGTGTCTGCGGTGTGCGGGGTGATGATGACGTTCTTAGCGCTCCAGAGCGGGTGACCGTCAGGGAGTGGCTCAGGGTCGGTCACATCGAGACCCGCGCCCGCGATTAAACCTTCATCTAGAGCCGCGATGAGTTCTGCGGTAACAACAATCGGACCCCTAGCGACATTAACCAGGAACGAGGTTCGCTTCATGAGCTCGAATTGAGCAATACCAAAGAGGTGGCGGGTCGAATCGGTTAGAGCGCAAGCCAGAACCACGAAGTCCGCGCTTGCCAGCTCCTGGCTTAGTCGATGAATGGACTTTGAATCAAGGCAGACAACTTCTGTGCCGAAAGGTTTCAGCAACCGGCACAGTTCGGTCGTGATGCCGCCGTTGCCTACAATCAGCACCTTCGAGTCATAGAGACTCACCGCAAATTTCTCTCCCCCGCTTTTCGCCAAGACCCTGGTTCGTAGATCGCGCCCAAGAGCAAGCATCAGTGCGAGAGCGTGCTCGGCAACCGGTTCGCTGTATGCACCCTTGGCAGAGGTGAACTTTGGGGCTCTCGAAATGACATCAGCGAAG
>CAIJJH010000031.1 GCA_903820955.1 uncultured Micrococcales bacterium | reverse complement strand
GTCCGGCCACGCTTGTCTTCAGCAATCTCTGTTACCGCACGCATTGTGATGGAGCCGCGGCCAGTTCGGTACGCATCTTGAATTCCGCGTCGGCCAACAATTAATGCCCCAGTTGGAAAGTCTGGCCCGGTAATACGTTCCATTAGCGCATCAAGTAATTCGGCCTTTGTCGCATCCGGGTGTTCGAGCGACCACTGCACACCAGCAGCGACCTCGGTGAGATTGTGTGGCGGGATGTTTGTTGCCATACCCACCGCAATGCCTGAGGAGCCGTTAACTAACAAGTTAGGGAAGCGACTTGGTAAGACCGTTGGTTCTAAGTTTTTGCCGTCGTAGTTAGGTGTGAAGTCGACGGTGTCCTGATCAATGTCTCGCACCATTTCCATAGCAAGTGGTGCCATGCGGCATTCGGTGTATCGAGGGGCTGCAGCTGGGTCGTTACCCGGCGAACCGAAGTTGCCCTGGCCCGAAACTAGCGGGTAGCGAAGAACCCAGTCCTGAACCAAGCGAACCAGGGTGTCGTAGATCGCGCCGTCGCCGTGCGGGTGAAACTGACCCATGACGTCGCCGACAACACGCGAACACTTGCTGAACTGCTTGTCTGGGCGGTAGCCGCCGTCGTACATTGCGTAGAGGACGCGTCGGTGAACCGGCTTTAGGCCGTCTCGAACGTCTGGAAGTGCTCGACCGACGATAACGCTCATCGCGTAGTCGAGGTATGAGCGCTGCATTTCGACCTGGAGGTCGACCTGCTCTACGTGGTCAAACTGCGTTGGTGTGGTTTCTTCAGCCATGGTCTTCTTCTCTTTTGGCTAGATGTCTAGGAATCGAACGTCGGCGGCGTTCTGCTGGATAAATGTTCGTCGGGCTTCGACGTCGTCGCCCATAAGGGTCGAGAACGTGTGGTCGGCCTGGGCCGCATCGCTCAGGGTCACCTGAAGTAGGGTTCTGCGCTCTGGATCCATGGTGGTGTCCCATAGCTCGGTGTAGTCCATCTCGCCGAGACCCTTGTAGCGCTGAATCGAGTTCTCTTTGGGAATCTTGCGGCCTGCCGCAGCGCCTGCTTCGAGAGCTGCGTCGCGCTCGGCGTCGGAATAGACGTATTCGTGAGGTGCGTTCGACCATTTGATTCGGTAAAGCGGCGGCTGCGCGAGGTAAACGTAGCCGGCTTCGATAAGTGGACGCATGTGCCGGTAAAGAAGCGTTAGCAACAGGGTTCGAATGTGCTGACCATCGACATCGGCGTCGGCCATCAAAACGCACTTGTGGTAGCGGGCCTTTTCGATATCGAACTCGTCGCCGATTGAGGTGCCGAACGCGGTGATCAGCGCCTGCACTTCGGTGTTGGCGAGCATGCGGTCTAGGCGTGCGCGCTCGACGTTGAGGATCTTGCCTCGGAGGGGAAGAATCGCCTGAGTCTCTGGGTTGCGACCGCGCATGGCCGAACCACCGGCCGAGTCACCCTCGACGATGTAGATCTCTGAAACCTTAGGGTCGCGGCTGGAGCAGTCGCGGAGCTTGCCCGGCATACCGCCCGACTCGAGGAGTCCCTTGCGGCGGGTGGCTTCGCGAGCCTTGCGTGCTGCCTGGCGAGCGGTTGCTGCCTGAATCGCCTTGCGAATGATCTCTTTGGCTACGTTCGGGTTGCGGTCTAGCCAATCGCCGAACTGCTCGTTGACTACCTTCTGAACAAAGGCCTTGGCTTCGGTGTTGCCAAGCTTGGTCTTAGTTTGGCCCTCGAACTGAGGCTCGCTCAGCTTGATCGAGATGACGGCGGTTAGGCCCTCTCGGCAGTCGTCGCCAGAAAGGTTTTCGTCTTTCTCTTTGAGCAGGTTGGTGGCGCGCGCGTATTTGTTGAGCAGTGAGGTCAACGAGGCGCGGAAGCCTTCTTCGTGGGTTCCACCCTCGTGGGTGTTGATCGTGTTCGCGTAGGTGTGAACGCTCTCGGTGTAGGCGTTGGTCCACTGCATGGCCAACTCGATCGACATGTTCTTCTCTTTGGTCTCTGATTCGATGGAGATGATTTCTTCGTTTACCAGTTCGCCCTTCTTCGAGGCATTGAGGTATTCGACGTAGTCGATCAGGCCCTTTTCGTAAAGGTAGGTGTCTTCTTTGCCGCTTCGTTCGTCCTTCAGTGAAATCTGGAGCCCCTTGTTGAGGAAGCACATCTGCTGGAACCTGGCCCGAAGGGTTTCGTAGTCAAAGTCAACGGTCTCGAATATCTCGGCGTTTGGCTCGAACTCGGTCATGGTGCCGGTGGTTTCTGTTGCCGCCGCCTTAGCCAGCGGGGCATCTGGAACGCCGTTCTGGTAAGACTGCTCCCAGAAGAAGCCCTCACGGGCAACCTTGACGCGCAACTTGGTCGATAGTGCGTTCACAACCGAGGCTCCAACGCCGTGCAGACCGCCCGAGACCGCGTAACCGCCGCCGCCGAACTTGCCGCCGGCGTGAAGGATCGTCAGAACAACCTGAACGGTCGAGATGCCTTCGGTTGGGTGAATCGAAACCGGGATGCCTCGGCCGTTGTCTTGGACGCGAATCCAACCCTGTTTGGTGATCGTAACTTCAATCAAACTGCAGTGGCCGGCGAGAGCTTCGTCAACAGAGTTGTCGACGATTTCATAGACGAGGTGGTGGAGTCCTCGTGGACCGGTGGAGCCGATGTACATGCCGGGGCGTTTGCGAACCGCCTCTAGGCCCTCAAGTACTTGAATATTGCTTGAGTCGTAACTGTTTTCGGGTGTAGACATGCTGCTCCTTTAACCGGGTTAGGCCCTTAGAAAAGCACTCCGGTGAGCGACTGATATTCGGGGTAACTAACGGCTTAATTCTACCTTTTTACCCCGACATTTTCGGGTTATCCGTAGGTGTCGCGAGGGCCTCTTCCGGGCACTGATCGCGGGCCCTTTTTCCAGCTCGGAGCGGCTGGGCCAAGCATCTTCAAAGCATTGATTTCGAGCTTCGGGTAAGCGCCTTGCAATCGCTCCAAAAGCTCGTTTTGCATTAGTCGCAACTGGGTCGCCCAGGCCGTTGACTTGCATCGAATAGTCAGGGTTCCCTCGGTCAAGATCTCGGGCGTCGAATTTTGAGCGGTCTGTTCGCCAACAAGTTCGGTCCAGCGGTTGAAAAGATCCGCTTCGGCCAGCTCGCCGCCCCAACTGAACTCGCTGAACAGCGCGTCCACCGACGCTATGGCGGTAATCGGGTCGCGTCCGGCTTCGAAAGGTTTCGAACCCCCGCGCTCCTTGCGCTCCTTGATGCGCTTCGCGTCGCGGCTCAAACGCCCGGTGACGGCTTCGCGCATGCGCCAGTAAAACTCTTGAGCAAAGTCACTCGCCACGAACAATCACCCCGTCTTCTACAAAGAACTGCTTTGCCTTCAACGACTCTGGGACGTCCTCTGCGACGGCGGCCGTGATCAGCACCTGTTCATTATCGGCCACCAACTCCGCCAGACGATTGCGTCTTCCGGCATCGAGTTCGGCGAAAACGTCGTCGAGAATCAGAATCGGGTCACCGGTGCGGGTCTCCTCGCGAAGCAACTGCATGGACGCCAGACGGAGCGCTAGCGCGTAAGACCACGATTCGCCATGACTCGCGAAGAGTTTGGCCGGCTTGCCGCCGAGAAGGAGGACTAGGTCGTCTCGATGCGGCCCGATCAGGGTGATGCCGCGTTCTAGTTCCTTAGGTTTAACCGAGGCGAGTTTCTCGCGATACATGGTTTCGACGGCGGCTCGCTCGGTGAACGAGAGGTAAGGCAGCTCTTCTTCCTCGTCCAAAACCTGAGCACCAACCAGGCTCGATCGAACCATGATGGTTGGCTCGTTGTTGGCTATGGCGATGTCCTGGTATGCCTTGGTCAGGAACGGCCGCAGGCGTTCGATCAGATCGAGTCTTGCCGTGACGATCTCAGCGCCAAGACGAACCATCTGGTCGTCCCAGGCATCCAGAGTGCTGAGGGCACTTCCTCGGGTCCCGGTCTGGCGAGCGGTGCGAAGCAGGGTGTTTCGCTGCTTCAGAACTCGGTCGTAGTCGCTGTAGACGCCGGCGAACCTTGGCCAAACTTGCACGACAAGGGTGTCGATGAACACTCGGCGATTGCTCGGGTCCTTCTTGACGATATCGAGATCTTCGGGTGCAAATACCACTGCGTGCAAAACGCCTAGAACGTCGCGAACTCTCGGTGCCGGCGACTTGTTGATTCTGGCCCGGTTCGGGGTGTCTCGATTCAGCTCGAGTTCAACCAAAACATCGCGATCCTCGTGCCCGACCAGTGCTCGAATGATCGATTGGGGCTGATCGTGTTGGATCAGTGGCTGATAACCGCTGACTCGGTGCGAACTTAGGGTGCTCAGGTAGGCGATTGCTTCGACGAAGTTGGTTTTGCCCTGACCGTTCGGCCCGAGAAACAGGTTTACGCCGGATTGAAGAGGCTGATCGGTCGCCGTGTGGTTCCGAAAATGCGAAAGGGTGAGGTGTTTAACTAACATCTCACCCTCTCGTCTTAAATTTCGGCTTTAGCTATTCGGCTTTCTTGACCGCGTGACCACCGAATTGGGCACGAAGAGCGGCAACTGCCTTCATGGCTGGTGAGTCATCTTGGCGGCTGGCAAAGCGAGCGAAAAGTGAAGCGGTGATTGCCGGCATTGGCACGGCGTTGGCGATTGCCTCTTCGACAGTCCAGCGACCCTCACCCGAGTCATCCACGTAACCGCGGATCTTGTCTAGGTGGTTGTCTTCTTCGAGGGCGCGAACCATGAGATCTAGCAACCACGAGCGAACTACCGTTCCGCGTTGCCAGGCCTTGAATGTTCCCGGAACATCCTTGATGATTTCTTTCTTCTCAAGAAGCTCGTAGCCTTCGGCGAAAGCCTGCATCATGGCGTACTCGATGCCGTTGTGCACCATCTTCGCGTAGTGGCCGGCACCGTGGTCACCCACGTGCACGAAGCCTTCGGTGACTTCGCCCTCTGGGCGAAGAGCGTCGAAAACTGGCATTACCTGCTTGACGAGGGCTTCGGGGCCGCCGACCATAAGGCCGTAACCGTTCTCAAGACCCCAGACGCCGCCGGAAACACCGCAGTCTAGGTAGCCGATGCCCTTGGCCTTTAGCTCTTCGGCGTGACGAATGTCGTCAGAGAAACGCGAGTTTCCGCCGTCGATGATCAGGTCGCCTTCGCTCATAAGCGCGGCAACCTCGTTGATCACAGAATCGGTAGCTGATCCATGTGGAACCATGACCCAAACGATCTTCGGGCTCGGTAACGCTGCGACCATCTCTGCGATAGTGTCCACGTCGCTGACCTCGCGGCTACGCGCGTATCCGGTTACTTCTACGCCGTTGTTGCGCATGCGGGTGCGCATGTTGCCACCCATTTTGCCTAGACCAACTAGTCCAATGTGCATCTGTATTGCCTTTCGGGGTTTTGCCTAGCGAGCCAGTGGGCTGCGCGGCTGAAGCAGGTAACGGAAGTTGTCTTCTTCGGTCTTTTCTTTCGAACCGTGGCTAGACAACAAAACCGGGCCTGGCTTGTTTGGGTTTTCGCTGCGAACAAAAGACACCTTGACAAACTCGCTGTGAATGCCGGTCAAACCGTCAATCAGTAGCTGTGGCTTTAGTTCTAGAGCGATCTGGTCACCAGAAAGTTCGGCATTGAGGCTTTCTGAAGCTTGTGCTGTTTCGTTTCCGGTGGCCTCTAGGGTTAGCGAGCCATCCTCGAAGATGAAACGAATGAAATCGTCGCGCTCTAGAACCAGCGAAACTCTGCGGGCAGAATCGATGAGCTCTTGGGTTGCAACGATTGCGAAGTTAGGGATCTCGTCTGGAAACAGCGCTCGCACAGCCGGGAAGGTTCCCTTTAGCAGTAGTGAGGTAACCGAACGGTTGCCGGCCTTGAAGCCGATCATCTCGCGTCCCTCGGTTTTATTGATCGCGATGGTGATGTCACCCTGGTTGGCGAAGCTCTTTGACACCTCGCGAAGTGTCTTGGCCATAACCAACGACGAGGACGAGCCGGTGGAGGCATCGGCCTTCCAGGTCAGTTCACGCTTGGCGATGCGGTAGCGGTCGGTGGCCATGAGAGTGATCGACGAGTCTTCGGTCTCCATGAGGATTCCGTTCAACTGTGGAGTTGAGTCTTCGCGAGAAGCGGCAACAACAACCTGGTTCACTGCGCTTTCGAAATCGTCGGCCGAAACCACACCGGCTGCCTGTGGTAGCTCTGGGAGATTTGGGTACTCCTCAACCGGCATGGTCAAGAGGGTGAACTTTACTGTGCCGCACTTAACAAGGACCTTGTTTGCGTCTAGGGACATCTCGATTGGTGCATTTGGAAGTTTGCTGGTGATGTCGCTTAGGAGACGACCAGAGACAAGTGCTCTACCGGAGCTTTCAACCTGGGCGACGATCTCTACTCGGGCAGAGACTTCGTGGTCGTAGACGCTAAGTCGGATTGCATTTGCATCGGCTTCGATCAAGATCGCATTGAGGATTGGGAGCGTCTTCTTCTGAGGAAGCATGCGAACAGCAAAAGATACTGCTTCGCTAAGTGCGTCTCGGTTTACCTGGAACTTCAAAAGGTCCCCTGTCTTTAGTGGCTTGGCCTGAGTTCCAATCTTGCCATAAAGGTCATTGGGTTCAGTAATTCGTTATAAGTGAACTATTTAATCATTTCTTTTAACAACATCATTAACCATTGTGCAAAATGTTGATAAGTAGCTCTCGACCTTATTTTTTATGAAAACTACAACGGTGAAAGATGTATACACAGCTGTGTGTAACCCTGTGGATAAGTCGTTACCCTGTGTATCAGATATTTTGATTACACATGCCGTTAACCGCTTATTCACAAAGAGAGAGGGGTTATCCACAGTTATCCACAGGTTTGTGAACAGGGTGAATTAACGTTGGTCGGCTCGAATTCGGCCAATGATGTCTGTCACCTGGTTGTAGATGTATCGGCGATCATTCATCATCGTCGTAATCTTGCGTGTCGCATACATGACAGTGGTGTGGTCGCGTCCACCAAAGATTTGACCAATCTTAGGTAGCGACAAGGGGGTCATCTCACGGCAGAGGTGCATCGCTATCTGTCGGGCCATGGCAATAGCTGCCACTCGCGAGTTGCCGTGAAGGTCGTCCGGAGAAATTTTGAAGTAGTCGCTCACCGCGCGAATAATATCTGCCGCCTGCACACTGGTGTCTTCCGAAACCGATGG
>CAIJJH010000030.1 GCA_903820955.1 uncultured Micrococcales bacterium | reverse complement strand
GTCAAGGTTTGCAGGATTGTCAGGTCGGTAGGCCTCGGGAGCCTTGAGCATGGCCGCGAGCATAGCGCCCTCGGGCAGAGTCAGGTCTTTCGCGCTCTTCCCGTAGTAGAACTGCGATGCCGCTTCGACACCATTAATCTGGTGCCCAAAGAACGACAGGTTTGCGTAACCGGCGAAGATGTCCTGTTTGCTAGTGGTTTGCTCGAGTGAAAGCGCGTAGCGGATCTCGCGAATCTTTCGATCTGGAGTGTGCGCACGTGCCGCGTCAATTGCCTTTTGGTCACCGGCAATGGTCGCTGCTTGAATCAGCGAGTTTTTGACATACTGCATGGTGATGGTCGAACCACCTGGGCCGTTACCAGCTGTTGCGATGTTGGTTAGTGTAGCTCGCAAAAAAGAGACCCAGTCGACACCGTTGTGTGAGTAAAAGTTTGGGTCTTCGGTAGCTATAGCGGCATTGGTGAAGTAGGGGCTGATGTCGTTAAAGCCGACCGAGATGCGGTTCTCTTCATAGAATCGAGCAACCTCAACCGGCTTTCCGTTTGCGTCGACTGCAAAAATCGTCGAGGCCTGCGACGCATTGACCGGTTTGATGTATGGCGGTAGGTTGTCGAAAATTGTTACGCCGATACCGGTCGCAAGAGTGGCGATGATGGCGATGGGGGCTACTAGGGCTACACCCAGCAAACCCACAATCGAACTTAGTCCCGTGAATTTTAGGATCTTCGATAGTGGGCCAGCGCCACTGTTTCTCTGACCAGACATAGACTCTAGGTTACCTGCTATCTCTGAGAGGATGCTGAAAATGACGAAGTGGGAGTACGCCACGGTTCCGCTGCTTTTGCACAAGGAAGCCATGATTTTGAACAGTTGGGGAGTCGACGGCTGGGAACTTGTCTCGGTTAACACCAACGCCCAGGGCGGCATGCTCGCCATTTTCAAGCGAGAGCTGGCCTAAATGTCAAAAATTGAGCAACGACTAATTGAGCTAGGACACCCGCTACCCGAGGTGGCGAAGCCGGTTGCCTCATACGTGGCATCGGTGGTCAGCGGAAACCTCGTGTTCACGGCAGGTCAACTGCCTTTCACGGCAGGGCAGCTTCCTGAAACCGGCAAGGTTGGCGGTAGCGTCAGCCCAGAAAACGCCCGAGACTATGCCAGAACGGCCGTGCTGAACGCGCTCGCCGCCGTGAAACAAGTGATCGGCGACCTCGACCGGGTCACCCGCGTGGTCAAGCTGGTCGGTTTTGTTGCCTCGGTGCCGGAATTTTCGGGTCAACCAGGCGTTATTAACGGCGCGTCCGAGTTCTTGAGTGAGGTTTTCGGTGAAAAGGGCCAGCACGCACGAAGCTCGGTTGGTGTGGCAGTGTTGCCTCTGGATTCACCCGTCGAAATCGAACTGATCGTCGAATTCGAGTAACTAGTCGGTAGCCCCGGCGGCTAACTTTGCGCTGATGCTGCTCATGACTGTGGTGTCGGCAAGTGTCGTCACATCGCCAATTGGTCGATCTTCGGCAACGTCGCGAAGCAGTCTTCGCATGATCTTGCCGGAGCGCGTCTTTGGAAGCTCGGCAACCACCATGATTTGCTGCGGTTTCGCGATCGGGCCGATTTCTTTGGCGACGTGTTCGCGCAGCACCCGACTCACGTCGGCGTCAGAACCGGCAGCATCAACCTGGTCGAGTCGCAAGATCACGAAGGCAACCACGGCCTGACCGGTCATTGCATCGTTAGCGCCGACCACGGCGGCCTCGGCTACCCAAGGGTGCGAGACCAGAGCCGATTCGATTTCGGCGCTGGAGAGTCGGTGCCCCGATACTTTTATGACGTCGTCGACTCGACCCAGAATCCAGATGTCTCCATCGGCGTCTTTCTTTGCGCCATCGCCGGCGAAGTACTGACCGGGAAACCTATCCCAGTAGGTTTCTTGAAACCGCTTTGGGTCGCCCCAGATGCCACGCAGCATAGAAGGCCAAGGCTCGGCGATGGTTAGGTAGCCGCTTTCTTCGTTCGCTAGTTCCTTGCCGTCTTCGCCGACCACCTTGACCAAAATGCCGGGGATCGCGACCTGAGCCGCGCCCGGTTTCGTGGTGGTGACGCCGGGTAGCGGCGAAATCATGATCGCTCCGGTTTCGGTCTGCCACCAGGTGTCCACGATCGGCGCGCGGTTGCCGCCAATGACCTCGCTGTACCACAGCCATGCCTCGGGGTTTATCGGTTCGCCAACCGAACCGAGGACGCGAATAGAGGATAGATCGAACTTGTCTGGAATCGAGCGCCCGAGCTTCATGAATGATCGAATCGCGGTAGGTGCAGTGTAGAGAATGCTCACCTTATATTTCTCGACGATCTCCCACCAGCGTCCTTGATGCGGGGCGTCCGGTGTTCCCTCGTAAATCACCTGAGTTGCGCCATTAGCCAGTGGGCCGTAGACGACGTATGAGTGGCCTGTGACCCAGCCGACATCTGCCGTGCACCAGTAAACGTCACTCTCCGGGCGTAGGTCGAAGACGTTGCGGTGAGTGTAAGCCGCCTGGGTCAGGTAGCCGCCCGAGGTGTGCAGGATTCCCTTCGGCTT